>DASQNB010000648.1:0-3041 GCA_035645175.1 Geodermatophilus sp. | reverse complement strand
GAAGCCGCCGGGGACGAACATGTCCGACGGCCCGGTGCAGCCGGTGTCGGACTTCTTCGGCAGCACGATGGTGCGCTCGGTGGTGGTCGAGGGCAGGCCACCGCCGGTCTGGGCGGCGAACTCGCACCACGAGAAGACCAGCGGCAGCGCCGCCGTCCCCCCGTCCGGCGCGCCCCAGGCGACGGTCGCGGTCGCCGTCACCTGCGTCGACTCGTGGCCGATGACCGGCGCGAACCAGTGCTCGGTCGGCGTGCTGCCGGTGACCGTGACGCGCAGCGGGTCGCTGGCGAGCACCGGCGGGGCGGCGGTGGCGTCGCCGAGGTTGGCGTCGACCAGGTCCTGCGCGGTGGCCCGCATGTCACCGCAGGCACCACGGGCGCAGTCCCGGGCGACGGCCAGTGCTGCGGCGTCGGCCGCCGTCTGCAGCCGGGCGCGCTCGGCGTACAGCGCGCCGACGTCGACGGCGATCGCGGTGAACCCGAGCAGCGGCACCAGCAGCATCGCCAGGAGCACCGCCGAGGCGCCGTGCTCGCCGGCCAGCCGGCGCCGGACGCGGGAGGTCAGCCGTTGCACCGCATGACCCCCGTCCCGGTCAGGTCGACGCTCGCGCCGAAGAGGTCGGTGAGGAACGGCATCGGGTAGTCGATGGTCACGCGCACGTTCGTGGTCGTGGTGCTCGTCAGCGGGCAGGCAGCCGGCGTGACGGTGATCTGCGCGTTCGCGACGGCCGGGTCGAGCGTGGGGCTGGCGTCGCGGACGGCAGTGCGCGCCGCGGCCGGGTCGTTCTGCAGTGCCATGACGCGGGCGCCCTCGCGGGCGGCGGCGGACAGCGTGCCCTGCACCTGGAAGGCGTGCCCGAACTCGGCGATGCCGATCACCAGCATGAGCAGCAGCGGCACGATGAACGCGAACTCCACGGCACCGGCGCCGTGCTCGTCGCGCAGTCGGGTGCGCACCGGTCCCCCACCTCCTCCCGCAGGTCGTCGTCGCCGTTCCGGCACGGGCCAGGTGCGGCGCGGCGCAGCGGCCCCGGGGGGACGGGGCCGCTGCGCCGTGGAGAGGTCCGGGGTCAGGGGGTCGCCGCGTCCTGCAGGTCGCCGCCGATGGCGTTGAACAGGGCGGAGAGCTGGTCCTCGAGGAAGACGACTGCGGTGATGATCGCGATGGCGATGAGGCCGACCATGAGGCCGTACTCGACGGCGGTCGCGCCCTTCTCCTCGCGCTTGAGGCGCTCCTCGGCGAAGGAGTAGAGCGTGGCGATGGTGGCCAGCGGGTTGGTGAGCAGGTTCAGCACGGGGACTCCCTGGGGGACGGTGCCGGCCGGTCCGGGTCGGGCGACCCGGCCTCGCGGCAACGTCAGTGCTGTCGAGTCGGCGGCCTGCCGGCTTGAGCCCCGTCCATCCGATCGGTCGACGCCGACCCCTCTCCGGAGCGAGCACTACACGCTTGCAGTCACGCCACGTGACCGCCGTCTCACGGGAGGAGCGCGGTCCCGCCGACCACGAGGGCGGCGCCGGCGAGCATGGCCGGGCCGAACGGCAGCTCCCCGCGCAGCCCGATCCGCCGGGTCGCCAGCAGGACCAGCGCGACGAGGGCCTGCACGACGAAGCCCGCGAGCGCGCCGAGGACGACCGCCGTCCACCCGAGCCAGCCGAGGTACAGGCCGAGGACGGCGGCGAGCTTGACGTCGCCCATGCCCAGGCCGCCGGGCGAGACGAGCGCGAGCGCCAGGTACACCGCGAACAGGGCACCCGCACCGAGCACCGCCCGCAGCAGCGCGTCCCAGGCGCCGTCGGCGAGGGTCGGCAGGAGCAGCAGCGCCGTCCCCGCGGCGAGCGACGGCAGCACCACGCGGTTGGGCAGCAGCCGGTGCTGCAGGTCCACGACGGCCAGGAGCACGCCCACGACGGCGAGGAGCAGGAACGCCGGGAGCTCCCAGGACGCGCCGAAGCGCAACACCGTGAGGGCCGCCGACAGCGCGGTCAGGGCCTCGACCAGCGGCGGGCGGACGGCGAGCGGTCCGGGGCCCAGCATCTCCCGCGCCCCGGCGCCCGGCGGCCAGGGGAAGCGGCCGGCGGCGCGGTTGACCAGCACCCCCGCCACCGCCCCGACGAGCAGGGCGACGAGGGCGAGGGCTGCGAGCACGGAGGGGACGATGGCACGCCGCGGCCTGCCGTCCCGGGAACGCCACCGGGTCGGGGACGGCGCGCGCCGTCCCCGACCGGTTCAGGCGTCCTGTGCCGTCTGCACCGCCCGCTCGAAGAGGTCGGTGAAGGCAGCCTCGTCCAGCGGGGCGGAGTCCGCGCCGGTGCGCTGCAGGAAGACCATGCGCGGGCCCTCGGTGGCCACGGCCAGCAGCGAGGGCACGGTGACCTGCGTGCCGTCGGCGGCCGAGACGGCGGTGGTGAAGCGCAGTCCGTCGCTCGCGTCGCCCAGGTCGGGGACGTCGAAGGCGGCGAAGTCGACGGTGACCGAGCTGCCGTCCGGAGCGTCGACGGTGACCCGCGGGCACTGCTCGACCAGCTCGTCGAAGCGCGGCGCGGTCTCGCCGACCTGCTCGCTCTCCGCCAGGACCTCCACGGTGATGCCGTCCGGGGCGGTCGCCGACTGGGCGACGACGACGCCGAAGTCCTCGGGACTGACCGTGGTGGCGCCCAGGCCCTGGCCGCACTCCGGCGGCGTGATGGTCGCGCCCTGCGGGAGCCCGCCGGAGGCGCCGGTGCTCACCTGCCGGATGTCGATGGTGACGACGTTGGCCTCGGGCCCGAAGGCGTCGGCCGGCAGCAGCCCGGCAGCCAGCTCGTCCGCGGTGCTGAGCTCGTCGGTGGCCGCGCTGGACGACGGAGCCGCGCTCGACGACCCCCCGCTCGACTCGGCACTCGGCGACGGGGCTGCGGCGTTCCCGGCGGCCGGGTCGGCGCAGCCGGTGGCCGCGGCGAGGACGGCGAGCCCGGCGAGGGCGGTGGGCAGCAGGTGGCGCTTCGGAGGAGTCATGCCCCGGATGCTGGGGTCCCGCGCTCGGTGCTCGCTCTGCGTGACCG
>DASQNB010000647.1:0-9836 GCA_035645175.1 Geodermatophilus sp. | reverse complement strand
CCGTAGGCGCGCGCGAAAGCCCGGGCGAAGCCCTCGACCGACTCGTAGCCGGCGGCGAAGGCCGCCTCGGTGACGCTGGCCCCCTCCCGCAGCTGCCACGCCGCGCGCTCCAGCAGCACCCGGCGGCGCAGCGCCACCGGTGGCTCCCCGGCGCCCCGGCTCACCTGTCGCGCGAAGTACCAGGGGCTGGCGTAGGCGTCGCCGGCCATGTCGGGGAGCGTGCGGTTGTCCTCGTCGAGGACGGCGTCGATCAGCTCGCGGAGTCGGTCCCGCCCGGAGAGGGAGTCGTCGTCGGCCACGTCCGCGAGTCTGGCCGGGGACGGCGACGCGGCGCCCGACCGTTCTTGCCCTCTAGCCGGTACCGGGGGACGCGCGGTGTCACGGTTCTGTCGTGTCCCCGGGGTTCGGGCGGCGGTGACCTGCGGGTGTGCCGGTCGCCATGCCTCGCACCGACCGCTGCGGCAGACGAAGTGGGCCAACAGCCGGATCAGGGAGTCGGCCACGCAGATCCTGGTGGCCCGACGAGCGCCTCGAGCACGGGGGGGAGGAGCTGCCCGGTCGTGGGTGCTGCTGCCCGACCGCGGACTGACGACGTGTCCACACCGGTGGTGGCGGTCCTGGGCACGGGCACGATGGGCGCGGGGATGGCGCGCGCTGCGCCGCGCGAACCTCCCCGTCCGGGTGTGGAACCGCGACGCAGGCAAGGCCCGGGCGCTCACCGACACCGGCGCGGAGGCCTTCGACTCGCCCGGCGAGGCGGTGGCCGGCGCCGACGCCGTCCTCACCATGCTGCTGGACGCCGACGCCGTCCTCGAGGTGGTCCGGCAGGCGTCCCCGGCGGCCGGCACGGCGTGGCTGCAGACCTCGACCGTGGGGCTGGAGGACGCCGACGCCGGGAGAGGGCCAGTGCCCGGGCGGAGCCGCCCTCCCTCGGCTCGGCCCTCGTCCTCGGACTCCCCGAGCGTGCGAGGGGAGTCCGAGGGGGGTCCTCTCTCAGCCGGCGATGGTCTGGCGCTCCGGCTCGATCCAGACGATGACGCGCTCGCTCTTGATGTTCTCCGCGGGGTAGGGCCTGCCGTCGTACTTCTGGGAGAGCTCGTCGATCTGGTCGCGTGCCCGCTGCCCCCGCTCGGTCTCCACGACCCGGCCCCGGACCTCGGCGTACCGGTAGGGGTTCGCCTCGTCGCGGATGGCCAGGGTCACCCGCGGGTCCTGCTCGAGGTTCTCGAACTTCTGCCGGTGCGGCTCGGTGTTGACGTACAGCCGGTCGCCGTCGGTGCCGACCCAGATGTACTGGGTCTGGATCCGGCCGCTCGGCAGCAGGCTGCTGATGGCGGCGTAGTTGGGGCCGCTGGCCAGCTCGCGGGTGATCGGGTGCAGGTCGGGACCGTCCTGGGTGTCAGCCATGCCGACGCCCTACCCCCGGGCGCCGACCAGCACGCGACCCGCCGGGCCGGACCCTGACCGCTCGGTCGTCGCACCCCCGGGGCCTCAGCGCAGGGCGAGCCCGCCGCCCTGCGCGCGGCTGTCCGGGTCGATGCCGAGCTCGCGGAGCAGGTCGGCGTCCCGGACGGTGTCGACGGTGACGTCCAGTTCCTCCTCGGCCCGCCGGGCCTGCTCGGTGCGCCCGGCGGCACGCAGCACCTGGACGACGTGGCTGCGATCGACGTGCACCGGTGGCTCCTCGGGTCAGTCCGCGAACGCCGCACAGGCGACCCGGGTGGCGTCGGGCTGCGGCTGCTGGTCGGCGGTCGCACCCGCGGCCTCGTCCACGATCGCCGCCGTCCCGTCACCGGCCAGCAGCTCCTCGAGCGGGGTGGGGCCGACCAGGGTGGTCAGCGACCCGACGCCATCGTCCAGCACGAGGACCGGGGGCAGGGCGGTGACCAGCGCACCGGCGGCGGGGAAGGCCGTCGCCGGGTCGCCGGCGGGCACCTCACCCGCTGTGCAGTCGCCGACGGCGCACACGCCCATCGCGTGGAACCCGGGTGTCAGGTCGGAGACGCCGACCTCGAGCTCGGTGCCGTTCTCGGTGTCCCGCAGCACCGCCGTCCCCACCGTGCTGCCCTCGGGGTCGACCAGGTCGCTGGTGACCTCCACGGGCACCAGCGGCTCCTCCTGCGCGCCCTCCTCCGGCTCGGAGGCTGCCTGGTCCTCGGCCGGCACCGCGGCCAGGTCCGCGCGCAGCTCCTCCTCGTGGGTCGCGCAGGAGGTCAGGGCGAGCAGGACGGCGGCTGCCGGCAACAGCGTGCGGCGCATGGCGGGGTCCTCCTCGGGGTCCGCGGACGGGCACCGGGGACGTACCCCGGACCGGCCGCGGCTGCCCACGGCCCGTCCGGATGACACGGACTGGTGACGTCCGGGGCGTCGGACGGGCGAGGGTTGCCGGGCGCCCGGCCCGGGCACGGGGGACGCATGACGACGAGGATCGGCCTGGTCGGGGCCGGGTTCATCGCCGGTCGGCACGTGGACGCGCTCACCGCCATCGAGGGCGTGACCGTCGCCGGGATCGCCGACCCGCGCACCGAGCGGGCCGAGGTGCTCGCCGCCCGGGCCGGGGCCGCGGCCTACGCGCACTGGGAGGACCTGCTCGACGTGGAGCGGCTCGACGCGCTCTGGATCTGCGTGCCGCCGCACGCGCACGGGGCGGTGGAGGACTCGGCGGTCGACCGCGGCCTGCCGCTGTTCGTGGAGAAGCCGCTGGCCGCTGACCTGAAGACCGCGGAGCGGCTGGCCGAGCGCATCGACGAGGCCGGTCTGCTCACCGCGGTGGGCTACCACTGGCGCTACCTCGACATCCTCGAGACCGCCCGCGAGCTGCTCGCCGACGCGCCGGCCCGCCTGGTGCTCGGCGCGTGGCTGGACAGGGCGCCGCGGGTGGACTGGTGGGCCCGGCAGGACGGCTCCGGTGGGCAGACCGTCGAGCAGACCACCCACCTGTTCGACGTCGCCCGTGTCCTGGTCGGGGAGGTGGCGGGCGGCTGGGCCACCGGCTCCCGGTCGGCGGAGGGCCCCGGCGACATCCTCGACGTGTGCACCGCCGCGCTACGGTTCTCCTCCGGCGCGGTCGGCTCCTTCGCGAACAGCTGCCTGCTGCCGCGGACTCAGCGGATCGGGGTCGAGCTGGTCGCGCCGGGCCTGGGCCTGTGGCTCACCGAGCACCGGCTGGTGGTCACCGACGACGACGGCGAGCGGACCGTCGACCGCGACGTCGACCCGTTCGAGGCCGAGGACCGCGCGTTCGTCGCTGCCGTCCGCGGCGAGGGGGACGACGTCCGAGCGCCCTACGCCGAGGCGTTGCGCACCCACCGGCTGGCGGTCGCGGTGGCGACCGCCGCCGCTGACGGCGGGACGGTGCAGCTGTGAGCGGCTCTGTGATCGGCCGGCTCCGCCGGGCGGGAGCGAACGGGACAGCGCTGTGAGCCGGCCGGTGCGCACCATCGGCGTCGCCGCGCCCGGGGAGCCGGTGATCCTGGACGCCGAGGAGCCCGACCCCGGCCCCGGTCAGGTGTGGGTGCGCACCGAGTGGAGCGGGGTGAGCGCCGGCACCGAGGTGGCGATCGTCCGCGGCACCGACCCGCACCACACGCTGCACTGGGACCCCGACCTGCGCTCGTTCTCCTCCGGCCCGCCCGCCGGCTACCCGGTCACCGGGCTGGGCTACATGGAGGTCGGCCGGGTCACCGAGAGCCGCACCCCTGCGCTGACGGAGGGACAGCTGGTCGCGATGGCCTACGGGCACCGCACCGGCTCCTGCGCCGACCCGTCGGTCAAGCCGGTCATCCCGGTGCCCGACGACCTCGACCCGATCCTCGGGGTCTACCTGGCCCAGATGGGGCCGATCTGCGTCAACGGGCTGCTGCACGCCGCGGCCGACGCCGCCGGGCCGGGAGCGGGCGTGGACGCCGGGGTGCGCGACCGGCATGTGCTGGTCACCGGCGCCGGCGTCATCGGGCTCATCACCGCGATGCTCGCCGTCCGGCACGGCGCGACGGACGTCGTGGTCGCCGAGCCCTCGCCCGAGCGGCGGGCGGTCGCCGAGGCGCTGGGGCTGACCACGCTGCCCGATGACGGGGATGCCTGGCGCGCGGTCAAGGAGCGCTGGCGGCACGGGCCGGGGGACGCCGGCGCCGACGTCGTCCTGCAGTGCCGCGGGCACGACGCGGCGCTGGCCACCGGGCTCAAGGCGCTGCGCCCGCAGGGGACCGCCGTCGACCTGGGCTTCTACCAGGCCGGCGCGGAGGCGGTCCGGCTCGGCGAGGAGTTCCACCACAACGGCCTGGCGGTGGTCTGCGCGCAGATCAGCCGGGTGCCGCGCGGCATGGCCGGCGCCTGGCCGCGGACGGCGCTGGCGCAGGTCACCCTCGACCTGCTGCGCGAGCGGGGTCCGGAGATCCGCACCCACCTGGTCACCGACGTGCTGCCCTTCGAGGAGGGACCGCGGCTGCTCGCCGACCTGGCCGGCCGCCGGCTGGCCGCCCCGCCGCTGCAGGCCGTCCTGCGGTTCGACTGACCCCGTGCGGGTCCTGCTCGTCGGCAACCACTGGACCGAGGGGCCCGGCGGCGCGGAGACGATGCTGGTCCTGACCGCGGACCTGCTGCGCGCCGCCGGGCACGAGGTGGTGCCCTTCGCGGTCGCCGAGGAGCGCACGCTGCCCACGCCGGTCCGCTCGTCCCTCCCGGTGGCGGCGGGCGCCGGCTCACGCAGCCGGTTCGGGGAGGCGTGGGCCGGCACCTGGTCGCCGCGGGCCCACCGGGCGCTCCTGAGGGTCGTCGACGAGGTGCGCCCGGACGTCGCGCACGTGCACCACGTCTTCGAGCGGCTGACCGTCTCGGTGCTCGACGCGCTGCAGCGGCGGGGCGTGCCGACGGTCATGACGCTGCACGACTACAAGCCGGTCTGCCCGAACTACCGGCTGTTCACCGACGGTGCGCCGTGCACCCGGTGCCTGTCCGGGGGCTACTGGCAGGTGGTGCGGCACCGCTGCCTGGAGGGCTCGCGGTGGCGGTCGGTCGCCGCGGCGGCCGACGCCTACGCGTCCCGCGGCCGCGGCGTCTACGACCGCGTCGACCGCTTCCTCGCACCCAGCGCGTTCCTCCGCGACCGGGTGGTGGACGGCGGGCTGCCGGCCGACCGGGTGGAGGTGCTGCCCAACCCGGTGGTCGCGGCGCCGGCGCCCCGGCCGGCGCGGGCCGGGCCGCCGGTGGTGCTGTACGCCTCCCGGCTGGTCGTGGAGAAGGGCGTGCACACCCTCCTGGACGCCGCCGCGCGACTGCCGGCCGGCGTGCGGGTGCGGCTGGCCGGGTCCGGGCGGCTGGAACCGGCGGTGCGTGCCCGGGTCGCCACCGAGGGGCTGCCGGTCGACGTCCTGGGGGCGGTGCCGCCGTCGCGCGTGGCCGCCGAGCTGCGGGCCGCGGCGGTCGCCGTCCTGCCGGCGCTGTGGTGGGAGAACTGCCCGATGGCGGTGCTGGAGGCCGCCGCCTGCGGCGTGCCGGTGGTGGCCTCGGCGGTGGGCGGCGTACCCGAGCTGGTGGACGACGGCCGCACCGGCCTGCTCGTCCCGCCCGGGGACGCCGCCGCCCTGGCCGGCGCGCTGACCCGGCTGCTGTCGGACCCGGTGGAGGCCGACCGGATGGGCCGGGCGGGGTGGGCGCGGGTGCGTGCGCGGCACGACCCGGCGGCGCACGTCGCGGCGCTCGTGGAGGTCTACCGGCGTGTCGTGCGGTGAGCCGTTGCGGACGCCCTTGTCCCGCAACCCCCGTAGCGGGATCCTTCCGGCATCGCCGAGGACGCCGGGTGGACCGGGCTGCCGCGGCGGCTCGGGGAGTGGGTCGTCATGGGATGGGCGGCTGTCGTCGTGCTCGGCTTCGTGCTCGAGGCCGGGGTGGTCATCTGGCTGGCGCGGAGCAACACCGCCCGGTGGGAGCGCGACCACCGGGCGGCCCGTGCCGTGATACAGGCGCGAAAGGAGGCCTCCCTGCGTGTCCGGGCGGCGGGCCTGGTGGCGCAGCGGGTGCCGCCCGGGATGCGTCGCCTGCCGCACCCGCACCTGTCGCACATCCCGCACGTGCACCTGCCCCCGCGGGTCGTCGAACGGCTGGCGCACACCCGCGGGGCGCTCCGCCGTCCGTACCTGCACCTGCCGCGCCAACGCGTCCGCCCGGACGCCGCGGTGCCGACGCGGGACGAGGACAGCCCCACCGGCTCGCCGTCCTGACCGGGGTCGGTGCACGGGGCGATGACTCCGGGCGCTGCCGCACGTCACATCCCTGACCGGTCCGGCACGCCGCAGGGGAGACCACGATGACGACGTCGAGCACGCAGACGCACACCGTCCGGTCCGCGGACGGGACGGCGATCGCGTTCGAGCGGTCCGGGACCGGCCCGCCGCTGGTCCTCGTGGACGCCGCCGGGCACTTCCGCGGGTTCAGCTCGTTCCGCGGGCTGATCGACCTGCTGGCCGGCGACTTCACCGTCGTCCACTACGA
This sequence comes from Geodermatophilus sp., assembly GCA_035645175.1. Classification (GTDB taxonomy): domain Bacteria; phylum Actinomycetota; class Actinomycetes; order Mycobacteriales; family Geodermatophilaceae; genus Geodermatophilus. Next base: position 3,347 of record DASQNB010000647.1, on the reverse strand, counting down.
CCGCCGCGGCCGCGGGGACAGCGGCGACACCCCGCCCTACGCCGTGGAGCGCGAGGTGGAGGACCTCGCCGCGCTGATCGAGGACGCCGGCGGCTCGGCGTGCGTGTACGCGTTCTCCAGCGGTGGGCTCGTCGCCCTCCAGGCGGCCGCGGCCGAGCTGCCCATCCCGGCGATGGCGCTGCTGGAGCCGCCGATCGGCACCGAGGAGGACCGGCCGGAGCAGGCCGCCTTCACCGCCGAGCTGGCCCGGCTGGTGGACGACGGCCGCCGCGCCGCCGCGGTGGAGCACTTCCTGACCGGCATCGGGGCGCCGGCCGACCTGGTCGAGGGGATGAGGGGGAGCCCGTCGTGGTCGGCCATGGAGTCCGTGGCCCACACGCTCGTCTACGACAGCGCGCTCAGCGAGGCCACGACGACGGACCTGCTCGCGTCGGTCGCCGTCCCGACCCTGGTCCTGGACAGCCGGGGCAGCAGCGACGACCTCACCGGGATGGCGGCGTCCGTCGCCGCGCTGCTGCCCGCGGGTGCGCACCGCAGCCTGCCCGGTGGCTGGCACGGCGTGGCCGACGAGGACCTCGCGCCCGTGCTCGTCGACTTCCTCGGCGCGCAGCGCCCGTAGTCACTCGACCGGCGCGGACACCGAGCGCGGGAACGGGTCCTCGACCTCGGCGAGCGAGCCCGTGCCGAGGAAGACGATCACGCCCACGGTCGCGGCCACGATGCCCACGGACGCGGCGATCTTCTCGACGAGCAGCACCGGTGCAGCCTGACCGGGACCACGACGCCGCACCAGCCTCCCGAGGGGTGCACCACCAGGTCGGGTGCCCCGCTCACCCGACCCGGCAGCCCTCCTCGAGCTGACCGGTACGGGAGCGCATCGAGGGCTACGGTCCCTCGTCGTGCAGCAGGAGAGCCACTGGCGCGGTGTCGCCGCCCGTGTGCTGCCCGCCGTGATCGCCGATGAGCTCGCCGCATCCGGACCGGGTCGTGCTCGTGGTGCCGCTCGGCCTCCTGCTCGTGTCCGGGAGCGGTGCCGGCGGGAGCTCACGCCACGGTCGGACCAGCCGGGTCGCTGAGCGCCGCGGTGTCGACCGCGGCGCCTTCGCCCTCGACGGTGTCGAGGACCTCGAGCTCGTGGACCCGGCCGTGGACGACGTGCAGCACGACGTCCACGTCGTGACCGTCCGGCGTGCGGGCGGTGCTCGCCACGGCGAGGTGGTCGTCGCGGCCGGTGCCCGACAGCCGGGCGACCCGCGCCGCGGGGACGGCCGGCTCCCGGGTGCGCAGGCGCACCGACGAGCAGCCGCAGCGGCAGACCCCGTCGACGAGCACCGCGGAGACCTGCTCGTCCAGGAGCGGCTCAGCGACCGCGGTCACCAGGACGGTGAGGAGGCGACGCGCGGACGCGGACGGGGGCCGGGCGTCGACGTCCCGCCAGATCGAGGCGTCTGGAGGCACGGCCGCAGTCTGGGCCACGGCTGCGCCTCGCCGCACCCGTGTTCGGCGAGGGCCCTCCCCGACGTCCGGGCCGGATCCGTGCAGACTGCCGCGGCAGACCCGGACGAGGAGGTGGGCAGTGACGCCCGTGGACGACCGCAGCGAGGCCCCGCTCATCGGGGACGAGGTCACGCTGCTGACCGGCTTCCTCGACTTCCAGCGGCAGACACTCGCCTGGAAGTGCGCCGGCCTGACGCCGCAACAGCTGGCGACCCGCGCCGTCCCGACCTCGGACCTGACCCTGCTCGGCATGGTGCGCCACCTCGCGGCGGTGGAGACCGGCTGGCTGGTCGGTTTCGGCGGACTGCCGTTCGACCTCTGGCCCGAGGTGGTCCGGGACCGCGACGAGCAGTTCCGGGTGGACCCCGCCACCGTCACAGAGCAGGACGCCGAGACGGCGTGGGCGACCTGGCGCGCCGTCACCGACGCGGTGGCGGAGGTGGTGGGCCGGCTCCCGCTCGACACGGTGGACCGGCCGTGGGGTCGGGACGACGAGTTCTCGCTGCGCTGGATCCTGCTGCACCTCGTCGAGGAGTACGCGCGGCACAACGGCCACGCCGACCTGATCCGCGAGGCCATCGACGGCGCCACGGGGGAGTAGCGGGTCACCCGGCCACCCGGCGGAACAGCTCGACCACGCGGTCGGCGTGTGCGTCGAAGGTGTGCTGCTCCCGCACCGCGAGCGCTGCCGCGGAACCCCGCCGGGAGGCCAGCTCACCCGCGAGGACGTCGGCCACCTCGTCGGCGGACCGGTAGGACAGCCCGGTCCCGTCGCGGCGCAGCACCCGCTCCACCGACACCAGTGAGCCCGGGTTGGCCTGCTGCAGCAGCGGCAGCCCGGCGGCGAGGTACACCGGCAGCCGCGCGGGGGAGTTGAGGTCGTCCCAGCTCGCCCGCCGCAGGTCACCCCCGTTGGCACTGTCGAAGCGGTGCAGCCACCCGGCGTCGTACCGGGACAGCTCGGTCACCCACTCCTCCGGGCCGACCGCCGGGTGCACGTGCACGAACCCCGGCGCGGCGGCGAGCGCGGCGTCCAGCCAGGCGGTCCACGACCCCTTCGGCCCCGGCGCGCGCACCTGCCCGTAGAGGTGGGTGTGCACGCCCCGTGCGGCCAGCCCCAGCACCCAGTCCAGGTCCAGCCCGGCGGGCCGGCCGGCGACGACGGTGTGCGGCTGCCCGTCGCGGTCCGAGAGCCTCGGCGAGAGCGGCGCGTCCAGCCAGTCGCGCTTGGGCAGGTCGCCGTCCAGCACGCCGAGCCGCCCCGGGTCGACCCGGCCGGACAGCGCCAGGGCGAACCAGTCGCGCTCCTCCTCGGTGGCGAACAGGGACGCCGACGCCCGGGTCACCAGCTCGGCCAGCAGCGGCCACTCGCCGCGGACGACGCTGCGCTGCGGGGACTCCTTGAACGTCCACACGAACGGCAGCTCCGGGAACGCCGACTGCACCGCGTGCGCGAACGGCACCGCCCGCCAGTTCAGCTGCGCCCACACCACGTCCGGCGCCAGCGCACGCACCTCGGCGCGCCACCGGTCGCGGGAGAGGTCGGGCACGTGCCCGAACGGCAGCGGGCCGACGGTCGCGTCGCCGAGGCCGTCGGTCGTCCAGAGCCCGGTCAGCCGGTGGCCGCGCTCGGCCAGCGCCAGCACCCGCTCCGGGTTGAGCGCCAGCTCGCCGACCAGCAGCACGGAGAGCCCGTCGGCCGCCACCGGGTAAGACCGCGACCGGAACCGCGCGTAGCGGGCGACCTCGTCGACGTCCCCGCCGTCGGTGGAGGCGAAGCGCAGCGGCTCGCGCACCCGGTAGCGGCTGCGGAAGACGTTCAGCCCGCCGTCCCGCGACTCGCGCAGCGC
>DASQNB010000646.1:0-3627 GCA_035645175.1 Geodermatophilus sp. | reverse complement strand
GAGCGGGTCGCCCGCCGGCAGGAGGTCATCGAGCTGCTGGAGGGCGTCTTCGCCGACATCCCGGCCGAGGAGCTGCTCGCCCGGCTGTCGGCCGCCGGGGTGCCCGCGGGCAAGGTGCGGACGCTGGACGACGTCTACGGCTGGGACCAGCTGGAGTCGCAGGGGCTGAAGATCTCCGTCGAGCACGCCACCGCCGGCTCGCTCACCCTCCCCGGCCCCCCGCTGCGGTTCTTCGCGCCGGGGCCGGACGGCGAGAGCGAGACCACCCGCCGCGACCACGCCGCGCCGCCGGTGCTGGGCTCGTCGAACGAGGCGATCCGCGCCTGGCTGGGAACGTGAGCGAGCTCGCGAGCTCACCGATCGGCACAGCAGCTCCGCGAACGCGGCCGACGAGCGCCGGCGGGGAGGTGGCGTGAGCCGGGCGCTCGACGCCCGCGCGCTGCGCGACCTGGTCCTCGACCCCGGCTCCTGGCGGAGCTGGGACGTCCCGATCGCGGTCGGGGACGTGCCGGGGTCCTACGCCGCCGAGCTCGCCCGGGCGGCGGAGCGGACCGGGCAGGACGAGGCGGTCACCACCGGGGAGGGCCTGCTGCGCGGGCGGCGGGTCGCCGTGCTCGCCGGCGAGTTCGGCTTCCTCGCCGGGTCGATCGGCGTGGCCGCCGCGGAGCGGCTCGTCGCGGCGGTCGAGCGGGCCACCGAGGAGGGGCTGCCGCTGCTGGCCGCACCGGTCTCCGGCGGCACCCGGATGCAGGAGGGCACTCTCGCCTTCCTGCAGATGATCGGCATCACCGCGGCCATCGCCCGGCACAAGGAGGCCGGGCTGCCCTACCTGGTCTACCTGCGGCACCCGACGTTCGGCGGCGTCCTGGCCTCGTGGGGGTCGCTGGGGCACGTGACGATCGCCGAGCCCGGGGCCTCGATCGGCTTCCTCGGCCCGCGGGTCTACCAGGCGCTCCACGGCGAGCCGTTCCCCGAGGGCGTGCAGACCGCCGAGCACCTCGCCGAGCGGGGGCTCATCGACGCCGTCGTCCCGCCCCAGGAGATCGCCGAGGTCGCCGACCGGGCGCTGCGGGTGCTGGCCGCCCGGCAGACCTGGCACCGGGACGTCGCCGATGCCGAGCTCCCCGCCCCCGAGGACGGCACCGACGCCGACGACCCCGAGGACGGGCGCAGCGCGTGGGAGGTCGTCACCGCCTCCCGCCGCGAGGACCGGCCCGGCGTGCGGCGGCTGCTGCGGACGGCGGCCACCGACGTCGTGGGGCTGTCGGGCACCGGCGCCGGCGAGAAGGACCCGGGGCTGCTGCTGGCCCTGGCCCGCTTCGGCGGGGCGCCGTGCGTCGTCCTCGGCCAGGACCGGCGCGGCCAGTCGATGTCGGCGCCGCTCGGGCCCGCGGCGCTGCGCGAGGCGGGGCGTGGGATGCGGCTGGCCGCCGAGCTGCGGCTGCCGCTGGTCACCCTGATCGACACCCCCGGCGCGGCGCTGTCGAAGGAGGCCGAGGAGGGCGGGCTGGCCGCCGAGATCGCCCACTGCCTGGAGGACATGGTGGTGCTCCGGGCGCCGACGCTGGCTGTGCTGCTGGGTCAGGGCACCGGCGGCGGAGCGCTCGCGCTGGCGCCGGCCGACCGGGTGCTGGCCGCGGCCAACGGCTGGCTGGGCCCGCTGCCGCCGGAGGGTGCCTCGGCGATCGTGCACCGCACCGTCGACCGCGCCGGCGAGATGGCCGCGCACCAGGGCGTGCGGGCGACCGACCTGTGGCGTGCCGGGATCGTCGACCGCGTCGTCCCGGAGCGGCCGGACGCCGCCGACGAGCCGGTCGAGTTCTGCCGGCGGCTGGGCCGGGTGCTCGGCGAGGAGCTGGCCGGCCTGCTCGGGCGGGACGACGGCGAGCGCTTCCGCACCCGGCTGCACCGGTACCGCCACCTGGGCCGCTGAAGCCCGGCCGCTGGAGCCTGGTCGCCGGACGCCGCGCCGGCGTCCACCCCGACCCGGGCCGAGCGCGGTCAGGCCGCCGGCCCCCACACGTCGGCGACGAGCTCTCCCCGCTCGCCGGCGCTCGCTGCGATGCTCCCGCGGCCGTCAGCCGGCGTCCGCGCCGTCCCGGACGCGCAGGCTGGAGTCGGGGTCGAGCCGGTCGAGCACGGCCTGCAGCGCCTCCCCGAGCGCCCGGGTCTGCTCGTCGGTCAGCGGGTCGAACAGCGCCTCGCGGACGGCCTCGACGTGGCCGGGGGCGACCGACCGGACGACGTCCCACCCGGCGTCGGTGAGGACGGCGACGTTGCCCCGGCCGTCCTCGGCCGAGCGCTCACGACGCACCCAGCCGCGCTCCTCCAGGCGGGCGACGGTGTGCGACAGCCGGCTCTGCGACTGGTTGGCCCGCCGGGCCAGGTCGGTCATCCGCCGGCTGCGCCCCGGCGCCTCCGACAGCATGGCCAGGACGACGTAGGCGGCGTGGGTCAGGCCGGCGTCGCGCTGGAGCTGGGCGTCGAGCGCCCGCGGCAGGAGCTCGGTGACGGTCAGCCACGTCCGCCACGTCCGCTGCTGCTCCTCGTCGAGCCACCGCTGTGCCACGCCCGGAACCGTACTGGCGCGTGATCCGGACAGGGTCGCCCGGCGCCCGGCTCCCGACACGGACAGTCGGGGCGACGTCGTCCTCGCGGTCGCAGCGGTCCCCGCCCGGGTCAGTGGAGCGGGATGTCGTGTCCTGCGCCCCGTTCCGACTCCGGGCGCGGGCCGTGCCAGCGGCGGTCGGTCTCGGCGATGGGGACGTCGTTGATACTGGCCTCGCGGCGGCGCATCAGGCCGCGCTCGTCGAACTCCCACAGCTCGTTGCCGTAGCTGCGGAACCACCGGCCCCCGGCGTCGTGCCACTCGTACTGGAAGCGGACGGCGATGCGGTCCTCGGTGGAGCTCCACAGGCTCTTGCGCAGCACGTAGTCGAGCTCCCGCTCCCACTTGCGGGTCAGGAACGCCACGACCTCCGCCCGGCCGGTGAGGAACTCGTCGCGGTTCCGCCAGACCGTGTCCTCGGTGTAGGCCAGGCTCACGCGGTGCGGGTCGCGGGTGTTCCACGCGTCCTCGGCGGCCTGGACCTTGGCCAGGGCGCTGTCGCGGTCGAAGGGCGGGAACGGCGGGCGAGACTCGGTCACGGGGGACGCTCTCCTGGTCGTGGTCGGGGACCCCCGGATCCTGCACCGAGGAACGGCGTGCCGCCCGCGGACGACAGGGTGCCCCGTCCGGGTGAACGGCCCTGCGATCGGCTCCCCCGGTTCCTACGGTGACCGGGTGGGCTCACCGGGGGGCAGTGACCGGAGGCGAACCGCACCTGTCGGCGAGGGGTGGGATCCCCAGGGGGTGGGGGCTCAGCCGGCGAGCCGGTGGAGGGCGGAGCGGATCCGGGTGGCGTCCATCGGGTCGGTGGACAGCGCGCTGTGCAGGACCAGCCCCTCCACCAGCGCGTCGACCTCCCAGGCGGTCACCGGGTCGAGGCGGCGCTCGAGGCTGCGGCGGCTCCTCGACATCCAGTCCTGGGTGACCGCGCGCAGGGCCGGGTTGCGGGCCGCGGCGGTGTAGAGCTGCACGGCCGGCACCAGGTCCCGGCCGGAGCCCAACAGGTCCCCGGTCAGGTG
>DASQNB010000645.1:0-7613 GCA_035645175.1 Geodermatophilus sp. | reverse complement strand
CCCGAACGGCGTCACGATCATCGGCTACACCGACCTGCCCGGCCGGCTGCCCGGCCAGGCCTCGCAGCTGTTCGGCACGAACCTGGTCAACCTGGTCAAGCTGCTCACCCCCGGCAAGGACGGGCAGCTGGTGCTCGACCTGGACGACGTCGTGCAGCGCTCGATGACCGTGGTGCACAACGGCGAGCTGCTCTGGCCACCACCCCCGGTGCAGGTGTCGGCGGCGCCGGCGGCGGGCGGGGCGGCGACGACGGCACCGGTGCCCCGGCCGGGCGCGCACGCCGTCGCGCGGGCGCCGCGCTCGCCCGCGCGCACCGCCGCCGTCGTCGGCGTCGCGGCGCTGCTGCTGTTCCTCGTCGCGGCCTTCTCGCCGAACCAGCTGATCGGCAACCTGACGGTGTTCGCGCTGGCCGTCGTCGTCGGCTTCTACGTCATCGGCAACGTGCACCACGCGCTGCACACCCCGCTGATGAGCGTCACCAACGCGATCTCCGGGATCATCGTGGTCGGCGCCCTGCTGCAGATCGGCCACACCAGCGCCCCGGTCACCGTGCTGGCCACGGTCGCCGTGCTGGTCGCCAGCATCAACGTCTTCGGCGGCTTCGCCGTGACCCGCCGCATGCTCGGCATGTTCACGAGGAGCTGACATGACCATCACCTCGGCGGCTGGGGCCGCCTACGTCGTCGCCGCCCTGCTCTTCGTGCTCAGCCTCGCCGGCCTGTCCCGGCACGAGACGGCGAAGTCGGGCAACGCCTTCGGCATCGCCGGCATGGCGGTCGCGCTGGCCGCCACCGTCGGGCTGGCCGCCCAGAGCACCGAGGCCGCCGCCGTCGGGCTGATCGTCGTGGCCATGGCCGGCGGTGCCGCCATCGGCCTGTGGCGGGCCCGCCGGGTCGAGATGACCGGCATGCCCGAGCTGATCGCCCTGCTGCACAGTTTCGTCGGCCTGGCCGCCGTCCTGGTCGGCTGGAACGGCTACCTGTCGGTCGAGGCGAACGCCGGGGAGCAGACCGAGGTGCCGGCCGACCTGCTCGGCATCCACTCCGCCGAGGTGGCGATCGGCGTCTTCATCGGCGCGGTCACCCTCACCGGCTCGATCGTCGCCTTCCTCAAGCTGTCGGCCCGGATCAAGAGCAACCCGCTCATGCTCCCCGGCCACAACTGGCTGAACCTCGGCGCGCTGGTCGCCTTCACCGCGCTCACCGTGGCCTTCGTCGTCTCCCCCGGCCTGGGCCTGCTGGCCGCCGTGACGGTGCTCGCGCTGGCCCTGGGCTGGCACCTGGTCGCCTCGATCGGCGGCGGCGACATGCCCGTCGTCGTCTCGATGCTCAACAGCTACTCCGGCTGGGCCGCGGCGGCCTCGGGCTTCCTGCTCGACAACGACCTGCTGATCATCACCGGCGCGCTGGTGGGCTCCTCGGGTGCCTACCTGTCCTGGATCATGTGCCGGGCGATGAACCGCTCGTTCCTGTCGGTCATCGCCGGCGGGTTCGGCAACGAGGGCAGTACCGCCTCGGGCACCGAGGACGGCGAGCACACCGAGACCACCGCCGAGGAGGTCGCCGAGCTGCTGCGCGACGCGAAGTCCGTCGTCATCACGCCCGGCTACGGGATGGCGGTGGCGCACGCGCAGTACCCGGTGGCCGAGCTGACCCGGCAGCTGACCGAGCGCGGCGTCGAGGTCCGGTTCGGGATCCACCCGGTCGCCGGGCGGCTGCCCGGGCACATGAACGTGCTGCTGGCCGAGGCCAAGGTGCCCTACGACGTCGTCCTGGAGATGGACGAGATCAACGACGACCTCGCCACGACCTCCGTCGTCCTGGTCATCGGCGCCAACGACACGGTCAACCCGGCCGCCCTGGAGGACCCGGGCAGCCCGATCGCCGGTATGCCGGTGCTGCAGGTCTGGGAGGCCGAGCACGTCGTGGTCTTCAAGCGGTCGATGAGCACCGGCTACGCCGGCGTGCAGAACCCGCTGTTCTTCCGGGAGAACACCCGCATGCTCTTCGGCGACGCCCGCGAGCGGGTCGAGGACATCCTCAAGGCGCTCTAGCGACCGGACGGCGGTTGCGGGGGCGGCCCCGGTCCTCGACGGTGGTGGGGTGGACCCCTTCCGAGGTCTGGGCCTCCCCCGCATCCCCGGCCTGTCCGAGCTGGTCGACGTCATGCAGAGACAGACCGAGGCGCTGGCACAGCTGCCGCGGACGCTGACCGACCTCAACGGCGCCGTCCGCGAGCTCGTCGCGGCCACGCGGGTGGCCACCGAGGCCATCGCGTCGGCACAGCGGACCGCCGAGCGGCTCGAGGGTCTGGTCGAGGAGCTCGAGGAGCCGGTGCGGGCGCTGCGCCCCGGGCTCGAGCGCGTGGGCCGGGTGCTCGACGACCCGGCGATCGACACCGTGCCCGACACGCTGCGCACCGTCGCCGACGACCTGCTGCCGCTGGTCCACGGGCTGCGCCAGGCCACCGACCGGGTCGGCTCGGTCACCGGCTTCCTGCGGCGCCGTGCGCCTGGGAACAAGGGCGGCCCGGAGGACGACGAGCCGTCGGCCTAGGTCCGGTCGCGCTCCAGCAGGAAGGCGAACGGGTCGGGCAGGCCGCGCAGGTCCATCAGCCCGAGCAGCAGGTCCGGGGTGACCTGCCGGAAGACGTCGACCACCGGCAGGCGGTCGTAGACCAGCGCCGCGGTGGGCACGCCGCGGTGCACCACCGGGCGCAGCCGGGCGGTGGGCCGGCGGGTGGTCAGCAGCGGCCGGACGGCGGTGAACGCCAGCCGCGCCGGTCGGCTGCGGGCGAGCGCCGGGGCGCGGCGCAGCAGGGTGAGCGGAGCGATGGCCGGTTCGACCGGCCGCGGCCGCCCCGCCCGGTCGGGGAACAGCAGCGGGTGCACGGTGTCGGCGTCGACCACCTCCTTGCCCCACCAGCGGTACGCGGTCAGCAGGCCGTCCAGCGGGGAGCCGGTGGGCAGCTCGGCGCCGCGCCAGCGGCCGGTCATCGCCGCCACCCCGATCCCGGGCAGCCGGTCGGCGAAGGCCAGCACGTCGGCCGGTGCGGCGCCGCCGCGGTGCCGGTCGAGCCAGCGGACGGCGTCCTCGTCGCTCACCGCGGCCCCCAGTGCGACGGGTGCTCCAGGCCGGCGGGCAGCGCGGTCGCGGCGTCGCCGCGGGCGGCGGCCACCTGCCGCCGGGTGAGGAACAGCGCCCCGGACAGGTCGGTGCCCCGCACGTCCGCGGCCCGCAGGTCGGCACCGAGCAGGTCGGTCAGGTGCAGGTCGGCGCCGCGCAGGTCCGCGCCGATCAGCTGGGCCCCGCGCAGGCTCGCGGCGCGCAGCCGCGTACGGCGCAGGTCGGCGCCGACGAGGTCGGCACCGCGCCGGTCCCTCCCCCGAGGCCGGACGCCGGAGCGCGCCAGCTCACTGACCGACAGCAGCAGCGCCCCGACCTGACCCTGCAGCACGGCGGTGTCGACGGCGGCGAGCTCCTCGGCCCCCGCGCCGGTGAGCCGCTCGGCCCGGTCCCGGGTCGCGGCCAGCTCCCGGTGCAACGGTGCGGCGGCGTCGAGGGCGAGCGCCTCGGTGAGGTACCAGAGCAGCTCGTGCAGGAGCCGCTGCACCCCGAAGGCCGCGAACACCTCGTGGTCGGTGTGCCAGTCCCGGCCGCCGCCGGCGAAGGTCACCTGCACCGTCTGCTGCCCGGCGCCGAAGCAGTCGAAGACCGTGCAGCCGGGGAAGCCGCGCTCGCGCAGGTCGGCGTGGATCTCGCACCGGGAGTCCCGCTGCAGGTGCGGGCAGGCGTGCCCGGCCGGCTTGTCGATCGCGAAGTCGGCCGAGGCGGCGAAGGCCGGCGCCACGCAGCACAGCCCGGCGCAGCGGGCGCAGTCGGCCCGCAGCCGCGCCCGGCTGTCGGCGGCGTCGGCCACGGGCGGACCTCCCGGATCGGTCAGGTGGTGGGGCGCTCCAGCGTCACCAGCACCCCCTCGACACCCCCCGGGCCGATCCGGCCCTTCACCTGGACCGAGGTGATCGCCTTGAGCTGCCACCCCTGGCGGGCGTGCTCGTTCAGCACGTCCTCCAGCTTGTCACCCGACATCTTCCCGCCGAGCAGCCCCTCGCGGAGCTCGACCACCCGGTACTCGTAGCGCTGCGCCACGACGTCCTCCTCGTGTCGGTGTCCCGTCCGCCCGCGATGATGCCCCGGTGGACGTGCTGAGCAGCCGCATCCTCCTCCGGCCGGTCGACCCCGCGCGGTCGCAGGCCTTCTACCGCGACGTGCTCGGGCTGGCGGTGCACCGCGAGTTCGGACCGCCCGAGCACCCGGGCGTGGTGTTCTTCCTCGGCAACGGCCTGCTCGAGGTGTCCGGGTCCGGCGACGAACTGCCGCGCGGGATGGCGCTGTGGCTGCAGGTGCGCGACGTCGCCGCCGAGGTCGAGCGCCTGGCCGCCGCCGGGACGAGCGTGCTGCGCGGACCCCAGACCGAGCCGTGGGGCCTGGTCGAGGCATGGGTCGCCGATCCCGAGGGGGTCCGCATCGCGCTGGTGGAGGTCCCCGCCGACCACCCGCTGCGCCGCGACCAGCGGTAGGTCACGGGCGCGGCGTCGTCCCCGGCGTCCCCGGCGTCACCTGGTCGGGGTCGGTGGGGTCGGACGGGCTGCGGCGGACCAGGTCGGCCACCGACTCCTCCAGCCGCGCCCAGGTCGAGCTCCACTCCACCAGCGGCTCGAGGATCCGCTCGAAGACGGCCAGCTGCTCGTCGAAGGCCTGCAGCTGGGCGGTCATCGCCGCGATCTGCTGCCGCTGGCTGCGCACCGCCTTGTCGATGGCGCGCAGCTGGGCCGCCGACATCGCCCCCGGCGGCGAGGGCAGCCGCGGCAGCGAGAAGGGCACCGCGCCGCTGGCCACCCCGCGGGCGCGGTCGGTGAAGCTGCGCAGCTGTCCGACGAAGTCCTCGACCGACCGGCTCACCCGGTTGCCCGATCCGGGATCACGGCCGGGCTCACGGTCGCCGGCGTCGTACTCGCTCATGCCCCCATCCTCGCGCCCGGGGGCAGCCGCCGCGCCCCGGCCGTGCCAGTCTGGACAGGTGCTGTGGGCGCACCTCGTCGCGGTCGTGCACGCGCTGGCCGTCGTCCTCATGGTCACCGGCGCGCTGGTCGCGCTGTACCGGCCGCGCTTGCTGGTGCTGCACGCGCCGGTGACCGCCGCGATCCTCGCCGTGCACCTGGCCGGGGCGCCCTGCCCGCTCACCGAGCTGGAGCTGGCGCTGCGCGAGCGCGCCGGCGGAACGGCCTACACCGGCGGCTTCCTCGGCCACCACGTGTTCGCCCCGCTCGGCCTGGACGTCGCGAGCCCCGCCGTGCAGGCGTGGATCTACGCGGTCGCGCTGACCCCCAACGTCGTCGGCTACGGACTGCTGGCGCTCCGGGCCGGGCGCCTCAGGACGGGATGAGGGCCCGCAGCGTCTCCGCGTTGCGCACCGCGTGCCCGTGCCCGTCGTTGTTGAAGTAGGCGTAGACGTCCCGGCCGTCGCGCGCCCACTCGCCGATCCGGTCGGCCCACCAGCGCAGGTCGGCGTCGGGGTAGGAGCCGGCGTAGAGGTGGGCGTCGTCCGGGCCGTGCAGCCGCACGTAGACGAACGGCGCGGTCGCCCGCAGCACGCACGGCAGGCCGGCCCCGCTCATCACGCAGTACGCCGCGCCGTGCCGCTCGAGCAGGGCGTACACCGCCTCGTCGTGCCAGCTGGGGTGCCGGAACTCCACGGCCACCCGCATCCACCCGGGGAGCAGGCCGAGGAAGAAGTCGAGCCGGGCGTCGTCGCGCGCCTGGGTGGGCGGGAGCTGCACCAGCAGGACGGCGCGCCGGTCGCCGAGCTCGTGCCAGCTCTCGGTGAGCCGGCCGACCCAGGTCTCGGGCGCGTACAGCCGCTTGGCGTGGGTCAGGCCGCGCGGTGCCTTGACGGAGAGCTGGAAACCCGGGGGCAGCCGGCGGCGCCACGAGGCGAACGTCGCCGTCCGCGGCCAGCGGTAGAAGCTGGCGTTGAGCTCGACGGTGCCGAAGCGCCGCACGTAGTGGGCCAGCCGGTCGCGGGGCGGGGTGCCCGGCGGGTAGAGGACGCCGTCCCAGTGGTCGTAGCTCCAGCCGGACGTGCCGACGTGCACGCTCAGGGCAGCCGCCAGACCGTCGTGCGGCGCAGCCCCGGCCCCTCGGTCTCGGGGATGTCGTAGGCGGCGACGGCCTGCAGCCCCTCCTGCGGCAGGTGCGGCCGGCCGGGGTCGCCGACGAACACGTCGCAGCCGCGGTCGCGGGCGCGGTGGAGGAAGGGCAGCACCCGCCCGGTCATCTCGCGGTCGTAGCAGACGTCCCCGGCGAGGACGACGTCGATGCCGGCCGGGTCCCGGCCGAGGACGTCGCCGGTGACGCTCACCCCGGTGACGCCGTTGAGGCCGGCGTTGACACCGACCGCGGTGCGGCTGAAGGGGTCGACGTCGCTGGCCAGCACGGTGCGCGCCCCGGCGAGGCGGGCGGCCAGTGCCACCAGGCCACTGCCGGACCCGAGGTCCAGGACGGCCCGCCCGGCCACCACCCCCGGGGTGTCGAGCACGTACCGGGCCAGCGCCTGCCCGCCGGGCCAGGCGGCGGCCCAGAACGGCGGGGTCTCCCCCGCTCCGCCGTCCGCGGCCTCCATCGCCTCCCACAGCGCGACGACGTCGTCGGCCACGTGCAGCCGGACCTCGGGCACCGACGAGGGCCGCCGGACCTGGGTGTGCGCGCGGACGAAGCCGGACGGGACGGGACGGACGGTCACGCCCGGCAGTCCACCACGGGCGGCCGGGACGGCGGCGACCGAGGGCGGCACCGGTCGGCCGGCCTGAGAGCATCGCGCGTGCTCATCGCCCGCTCGGTCGCCCTGTTCCTCGCCGCCGCCGTGCTCGAGATCGGCGGGGCCTGGCTGGTCTGGCAGGGCGTGCGGGAGCACCGCGGCTGGCTGTGGGTGGGCCTCGGGGTCGTGGCGCTCGGCGCCTACGGGTTCGTCGCCACCCTCCAGCCGGACGCGGACTTCGGCCGGATCCTGGCTGCCTACGGCGGGGTCTTCGTCGCCGGCAGCCTGGCCTGGGGCATGGCGCTGGACGGCTACCGGCCGGACCGCTTCGACGTCGTCGGCGCGCTCGTCTGCCTCGTCGGCGTGGCCGTGATCATGTACGCCCCGCGCTCCGGCTGACCGCCGGCCCGGAGACGCCGCGGGGGCCGCCCCCGCGGTGCGGGGACGGCCCTCGGCGCGGCCCTCCTGCAGGTGGCCGCCGCGAGCGTGGTGTCGTGCTGGAACGGCCGCCCTCCAGGGTCCCGCGCCGAGCCTGCGAGGCGTGGGGGGAAGGGCGCGGCCCCGTCCAGGGCACCGCCCCGAGCTTGCGAGGGGTGGGGAGGACGGGGTCCTCTCAGTACCAGCCGGTCGACTGCGAGTGCGCCCAGGCGCCACACGGGCTGCCGTAGCGGTTCTCGATGTAGATCAGGCCGGCGTCGATCTGCCGGTAGCCGTCCGACGTCTTGGCGATGCCGGTGCTCTTCCAGGTCGAGTCGAGGAACTGCGGGATGCCGTAGGCGGTGCTGGTGGGGTTCTG
>DASQNB010000644.1:0-2220 GCA_035645175.1 Geodermatophilus sp. | reverse complement strand
CGTCTCCGACTACTCGCTCCCCCGAGTTGTCACCACCGAGCCGACCTCTGGAGAACCATCGTGGATCAGCTCGTCCACCTGGTCGCCGAGCACCGCTTCACTCCCCCACGTCTCGTCGAGGTCGAGCGCGACGGCTACTGGTGGCCGGGCTTCCAACACGCCTAGCGCCTGTGCGACGACGGCCGCGGCTGGATGGCCGCTGTCGAGTACGTCGTCATCTACGACTGGGGCCGCGGCAAGCACCTCGACTGCGTTCCGCCCGGGCGGGTCCGGCTTCTGGTCACTCCCCAGAGGGGTAGACACAAGCGAACGTGCAGGTGGGGGCCTCGGTGGGCAATTACCCATGGCGTAATGGCACCCATGGCGTACCTGGCTCCACGTCTAACAGGATGCGCGAGGAGCGACCACTAAAGCTCCTTAAGGGCGGGTGTTACTAAAGCGGTCCGAAGTCGAGCCCGGTGTAGGCAAGAAAGCCGACCAGCAGGCCGGGGCGATACTGCATCCGTCTCAAGCGGGTCTTCACCAGCGCGGTCAGCTCGCCGATGGTGTGCTTGGTCAGGTTCGCCAGCGATCGCTTCAGATGCGACCACACCGGCTCCACCGGGTTCAGCTCGTGGGCGTACGGCGGCAGCTGGAACACCGTCAGCCAGGGCCGGGCCGCGACCCGCTCGGCCATCGCGGCGCTGATGTGGGTGTTGAGGTTGTCCCAGACCAGCACGATCGGCCCGGAAAGCTGCCGGTGCGCGGCATCGAGCAGGGCGGCGTAGTCGGCCTCGGTGAACCCTTTGCGCCGACTCATCCCGCCGCGGCGTCCGCGGTGGGTGCGGTAGATCAGCCGGGGCTGGTGCCCGGGCTTGGTGGCCGCCAGCGCGGCCAGCGACAACCGCGGGCTGTTGGCCGAGCTCACCCGCACTACTGGGGTGCGGCCGCGGCGGCCCCAGGTGCGGCCCTTGGGCGGCCTGAGTCCTTGGCCGGACTCGTCTTCAAAGACCAGCCAGGCGCCCAGGTCCGCCGCGGTCTTTTTATCTGCGGCCAGGTCTCCTCCCGCCAGGCGGTGATCTGCTGCTCATCCCGCTCGACGGCTTGGCGGGCAGGTACCTGCACAGTCCACCCCAGGCGGTGCAGCAGCAGGTCCAGCCCGGGCAAGGTGTAGTCCACGCCGAACCGCTCGTGCACCACCTCGGCGATGCGCGGCAGCGTCCAGCACTGGTCGGCCCAGCCCCACGCCACCGGCCCGGCGTCCAGCAGCACCTGCAGCTCGGCCAGCTGGGCGGCGCTGAGCTTGCACCGCGCCCCGCCCGGCCCCGTGGAGGCCAGCGCCGGCCGGCCACCTTCGGCCAGCGCCCGGCGCCACCGGTTGGCCGACATCCGACTCACCCGGAACCGGGCCGCGACCTCCCGGTCGCTGGCGCCTTCCTCGATCCACTCGGCCGCCGCCAGGCGCACCCGTTCGCGCCGGGCGCGCTCCTCCGCGGTCAGCCCACCACCCTGGGGATACCGCATCCCACCGGCATAGCGCACACCGCGTCGGCTGTCAGCAGGGTCCGTAACGTCCGCCGTTAAGGATCTTTAGTCATCATATATAAGGCCTTGGTGGTGGCATTAAGAGCTCGTCTCATGTGGCGAGCTTCTTGTAGCAGGTCAGCGTGGCAGCCAAGGTGAGAAATGCGGTGAACAGCCGGGCGGAGCGCTCGTAGCGAACGGTCAGCCGACGGTAGCCGGTCAGCCAGGCGAAGGAGCGTTCGACGACCCAGCGGTGCCGGCCCAGCCGGGTGGAGGTCTCCACGCCGCGGCGGGCAATCCGTGGGGTGATCCGCCGGGCGCGCAGCCATGCTCGCAGGTGGTCGTAGTCATAGCCCTTGTCAGCGTGCAGCTTTGCCGGTCGGCGGCGCCGGGGACCGCGGCGGGAGCGGATCGCGGGATGGCCTGCACCAGCGGCATCAGCGCCAAGCTGTCGTGGGTGTTGGCCGCTGAGACGGCCACCGCCAGGGGAAGGCCGCCGGCGTCGGTGAGGACGTGCAGCTTGGAGCCGGGTTTGCCGCGGTCGACCGGGTTGGGCCCGGTCAGCGCGCCCCTTTCTTCGCCCGCACGCTGGCCGCATCAGCCACCGCGCGAGACCAGTCGATGCGCGCCTGCTCACCGAGCCGGTCGAGCACCGCCCGGTGCAGCCGGCGCCACAGTCCGGCTTCGGTCCAGGCCACGAACCGCCGGTGCGCGGTG
>DASQNB010000643.1:0-4271 GCA_035645175.1 Geodermatophilus sp. | reverse complement strand
GCGCCCCGGTGGGCTGCGCTACCGGTGCGGAGACGGCACCTTCTCGCTCTTCCTGTCCAGTGGCCGCGCGTCGGGGGAGCACACGCAGATGGGCTGGCAGGTCGACGACCTCGACGCCGTGGTGGCCGAGCTGCGCCGGCGCGGCGTCCGGTTCGAGGACGTCGACGTCCCCGGGTTGCGCACGGTGGACGGGATCGCCGAGGTCGAGGGCAACTACCCCTCCGACGGCGGCGTCGGGGAGCGTGCGGCCTGGTTCCGCGACAGCGAGGGGAACCTGATCGGCCTCGGGCAGCCGATCGTCCCGCCGGCCCCGGTCAGGCCGGCGTCACCGTCACGGTGAGCGCTCGGTGGTCGCCGACCGGGAGCGTCCTGGAGGCGGCGTCCCGCCCGCGCAGCCCGTTCCCGACCGCCAGCACGTGGTCCAGCTGCACCCGCGGGCCGGCCGCGGGGAAGCTCGGCGCACGCACCAGCGGGGTCGCCCCGAGCAGCCGGGCGGGCAGCACGCCGGGCAGGTTCAGGTCGCCGGCCAGCACGACCGGCCCGGGCATGCCGGCGATCCACCGGCGCAGTCGCAGCAGCTGGCGGACGGCGGTGTGCGGCGCGAACGACAGGTGCGTCGAGACGACGGTCAACGACTCCAGCCGAGCGGCGACGGCGGCTCGCGGCTCGTCGGGGAACCACCACCGGCGCAGCCGGCCGGTGCGCGGGTCGAGACCCTGCACCGGCAGCCGCGCCCGGCCGGTGCCCAGGTCGAGCACCGACCACTCGAGCACCGGCAGCCGGCTGAGCAGCGCGATGCCGTAGAGCGGGCCGTCCGCCGGGGTGTGCTGGCCGCGCAGCAGCGGACCGGCCGGGGTCCAGCTGCGGAACGGGTCGGGCGTACCGGCCACCGTGGCCGCGCCGCGCCAGTCCTCGGCGCCCAGCCCGGTGGCCAGGGCGGCGGCCTGGTCGGTCCGGTGCGAGCGGGGCTGCCCGGCGTCGACCTCCTGGACGGCGAGGACGTCGACGTCCAGGCCCGCGACCGCCTTCTCGAGCCCGGGGGCGTCGAGGACGGGACCGGCCGGCGTGCGGCCCGAGGCGATGTTCACGGTGCCGACTCGCACGGCGGGTGCGTCGGCCACCCCGGCGACGGTACCCGCGCGGGTCGGCGGGCTCCTGCCGTGAGCGGCGGGGCCCGGCGCTAGGTTCGGGTCATGACCGCCCGCGACGACGTCTCCGAGATCTTCGACAGCGCGGCGTGGCAGCGGGTCGAGGGGTTCGACTTCGCCGACATCACCTACCACCGGGCCGTCGACGCCGGCGTCGTCCGGATCGCCTTCGACCGGCCCGAGGTGCGCAACGCCTTCCGCCCGCAGACCGTCGACGAGCTGATCACCGCGCTGGAGCACGCCCGGCTGTCCACCGACGTCGGTTGCGTGCTGCTCACCGGCAACGGCCCGAGCCCGAAGGACGGCGGCTGGGCGTTCTGCTCCGGTGGCGACCAGCGGGTGCGCGGGAGGTACGGCTACGAGCACAGCGCCGGGTCGAGCGGGCGGCTGCACGTGCTGGAGGCGCAGCGGCTGATCCGCTTCATGCCCAAGGTGGTCGTCTGCGTCGTCCCCGGGTGGGCCGCCGGCGGTGGGCACAGCCTGCACGTCGTCGCCGACCTCACCCTGGCCAGCGCCGAGCACGCCCGCTTCAAGCAGACCGACGCCGACGTCGGCAGCTTCGACGGCGGGTTCGGGTCGGCCTACCTCGCCCGGCAGGTCGGCCAGAAGTACGCCCGGGAAGTGTTCTTCCTCGGCGAGGAGTACTCCGCCGAGGACGCCCACCGCATGGGCATGGTCAACCGGGTGGTGCCGCACGCCGAGCTGGAGCGCACCGCGCTGGACTGGGGACGCCGGATCGTGGCCAAGAGCCCGACCGCGCAGCGGATGCTCAAGTACTCGTTCAACCTGATCGACGACGGGCTGGTCGGCCAGCAGCTGTTCGCCGGTGAGACGACGCGGCTGGCCTACATGGCCGAGGAGGCCGTCGAGGGCCGGGACGCGTTCCTGGAGAAGCGGGACCCGGACTTCTCCCGCTTCCCCTGGCACGTGTGACGCCGCGGTGAGCATCGCAGCGAGGTCTGCGAGCGAGGAGCGGAGCCGGGGCGGAACACGTGGGTGGGTATGGCATGTCCAGTAACCCTTACGCTCCGCGCCAGCGGTACCGGCGTCGCGGCCCTTTACGGGCCGGCCCCGTCCAGAGGCTCGCCGCGAGCCTGCGAGCGGTGAGGAGGACGGGGTCCTTCTACGAGGCTGGGGAGAAGGGGGTCCTTCTGGTGATCGTCGAGGTGGTGAGCGGGACCGACGAGCGGCCCGGGGTGCAGGTGGTCGACGTCGACGACCTGACCCGGCTGCACCTGGCCCTGGGGGCGGTGACCGACGAGGAGGCCGACCGCGCGCTGCGGGACGCGGGCCTGGGCCGGCTGCAGGACGCGGACACCGGCGTCCTGGACGTGGCCGCGCTCCGGGCGGCGGCCGAGCCGCAGGCCGGCACGGACGACTGGGCGCAGCGCTGGGACGGCATGGTCGAGCGGGCGGGGACCGCGGGCTGGCTGGCCGACGACGGCGCCACCCTGCAGGTCCACGTGGAGAGTGCGGCCGGAGCCTGACCAGCGTGCCCGCGACGGCGGTCCCGCTTGTTTCCGAAACGTGAAATCGCCGAAAATCGCGAGACTCTGCGGTGTCGTCGTTGTGGTGACTCCATGCGCAGGTCACCATGTCCGCGTGATGCGCACCCCTGATCTGGTCTCGGCATGAGCGGGACCCCCGGGCGCCCGCTGAGCCCCGAACTGTCCGAGCAGCTGCTCAACGTCGCCGTCGACATCCTGGCCGACGAGGGCTGGGGCAAGCTCAACAGCGACCGCGTCGCCGCGCGCGCCCGTGCCGGCAAGGCGGGCATCTACCGGCGGTGGCCGACGATGGCCGCGATGGCGCGCTCGGCGGTCGGCCGGTTCACGCTGGTGCGGACCCCGGCGGACCAGGGCTCGCTGCGCGACGACCTGGCCGCGCTGCTCGACCGCTGGCGCCGTCCGCTGGACCGTGAGGAGCGGGCGGCCGCCAGCCTGGTCGGTGCGGCCCGGCACGAGGAGGACCTCCGCGCCGGTCTGGAGACCGCGCTGGTGCGACCCCTCGCCGAAGCCGTCGAGACCATCGGCGCCCGGGCGGCCGAGCGGGGGCAGGAGGTGCCCCCGGCGCGCCTGGCGCTGCTCGGCTCGGTCGTCGAGGCCTTCTGGTGGCAGCGCTACACCGCCGACCGGGGGGCCATGAGCCGCGAGGAGCTGCAGCGGGTGCTCGACGAGGTGCTGCTGCCGGTCGTCGCCCCGGTCCAGGAGCGCGCCGCGGTCTGACTCAGCCGGTGGGCCGCAGCCCACCGTTCGCGGGGGCGGGTGCGGGTGCGGACAGCGCCGAGCCCAGCCCGGTGAAGACCTGGTGGGCGACCATGCAGGCGACGGCCACGCCCTCCTCGGTGTCGGCCGGTGCGCCGGCCGGCCCGGAGAGCACCCGGCGGTTCTGCACGATGAGTGTCCGGACGGCGGCCAGCCAGACCGCGGCGGTGACCGAGGCGGCGGTGCGCGGGTCGGTCGGGACGGAGGGTGCGCCACCCTCGTTGGCCCACGCGTCGACGAGCGCGTCGGCCAGCCGGTTCACGGCCTCGTGGTGCAGTTCGCGCTCGCGGGCGCGCAGCGCCGGGGAGGCCTCCAGGGTCGTGTCGAAGGCCCGGCCCTCCAGCGTGCCGAGCTGGCGGACGTGCAGGGCGATCCGCTCGACGAGGTAGCCGTGCAGCGCCTCGAGGGGGGCGACGCCCGGGACCCGGGTGCGCACCGCCTCGGCGGCGCCCTCGATCCACGGGGTGTGCCCGTCGAAGAAGAGGTCCTCCTTCGTCGGGAAGTGGTTGAACACCGTCTGGACGGCGACGTCCGCGGCCGTGGCGATGTCGGCGATCGTCACAGCCTCGAAGCCGCGCTCGGCGAACAGCGCCTGCGCGGTCTCGCGGATCAACGTCCGGGTCTGCGCCTTCTTCCGGGCGCGCCGGTCGATTGCCTCACTCACGGTGCTAGGTTAACTCCGCTCCGTTCGCTACTACGGTGTGCCTTGCTCCACGGGGCCATTGTGCGCCTGGTCCGGTCATCGAGCACGGCTCGGCTCCCCGCCTCGACCAGCACGGGGAGGTCGAGGGCGTCCCGATCAGCGGCGACGTCGGCCACGGTGGTCTGCCAGATCGTCGGCGTGTCGTGCTCCGCCGGG
>DASQNB010000642.1:0-1855 GCA_035645175.1 Geodermatophilus sp. | reverse complement strand
CCGGGCGGCGAGCAGCCCGGCGTCCACCTGCAGGCCCAGCGCGCCGACCCGCGCGCCGGGCAGCAGCGGGGTGGCCGGCCGCCCGCGCCGCGGTGGGGCCGGCCGCTCGCCCTCGTCGAGCAGCCGGCCGACGACCAGCTCGTCGACCAGCCGGGCGGCGGTGGCCCGCGTCGTCCCGGTGCGGACGGCGACGTCCGCGCGTGACAGCGGGCCCTCGGCGCAGACGGTGCGCAGCACGAGGGCGAGGTTGCTGCTGCGCAGCGTCGACTGCCGCGCCGCGAGGGTCGGCGTCACCCCTTGAGGCTAGCCAGCCCGGCCGTTATGTTCTACGGCAGAACAAATTCGATCGAGGGAGATCGCATGAGCGCACCGCAGCCCACCCGCGAGGACAGGTTCACCTTCGGTCTCTGGACGGTCGGCTGGCAGGCCCGCGACCCGTTCGGCGACGCCACCCGCCCGGCGCTGGACCCGGTGGAGAGCGTGCACCGGCTCGCCGAGCTCGGCGCGTACGGCGTCACCTTCCACGACGACGACCTGATCCCGTTCGGCAGTGGCGACGCCGACCGCGCGAAGCACGTCGAGCGGTTCAGGGCGGCGCTCGAGGAGACCGGCCTCGTCGTGCCCATGGTGACGACGAACCTGTTCACCCACCCGGTGTTCAAGGAGGGCGCGCTGACCGCGAACGACCGCGACGTCCGCCGGTACGCGCTGCGCAAGGTCATGCGCAACATGGACCTCGCCGCCGAGCTGGGCGCCCGCACCTACGTGCTGTGGGGCGGGCGCGAGGGCGCCGAGGTCGACACCGCCAAGGACCTGCGCGCCGCGCTGGACCGCTACCGCGAGGGCGTCGACACCCTGGCGCAGTACTCGGAGGACCGCGGCTACGGCCTGCGCTTCGCCCTCGAGCCCAAGCCCAACGAGCCGCGCGGCGACATCTTCCTGCCCACCATCGGGCACGCGCTGGCCTTCATCTCCACCCTCGAGCACGCCGACCTGGTCGGCCTGAACCCCGAGGTCGGGCACGAGCAGATGTCCAACCTCAACTTCACGCACGGCATCGCGCAGGCGCTGTGGCAGGGCAAGCTGTTCCACATCGACCTCAACGGCCAGCACGGGCCCAAGTTCGACCAGGACCTGGTGTTCGGGCACGGCGACCTGCTGAGCGCCTTCGCCACCGTCGACCTGCTCGAGCACGGCGGTCCGCAGGGCGGCCCGGCCTACGACGGCCCGCGGCACTTCGACTACAAGCCGCTGCGCACCGAGGACATCGACGGCGTGTGGGTCTCCGCGGCGGCCAACATGCGCACCTACCTGCTGCTCAAGGAGCGCGCGGCGGCCTTCCGCGCCGACCCGGAGGTGCAGGAGGCACTGGCCGCCGCCCGCGTGCCCGAGCTGGCGCAGCCGACCCTGGCCGACGGCGAGACGTACGAGGACCTGCTCGCCGACCGCGCGGCGTTCGAGGACTTCGACGCCGAGGCCGCCGGCGCCCGCCCGGGCGGACAGGTGCGCCTCTCGCAGCTGGCGGTGGAGCACCTGCTGGGCGCCCGCTGATGGCGCTCGTCGCCGGCGTCGACTCCTCGACCCAGGCCTGCAAGGTCGTCGTCCGGGACGCCGACACCGGCGCCCTGGTCCGGGAGGGCCGCGCGCCGCACCCCGACGGCACCGAGGTCGCCCCGGCCGCCTGGGGCGCCGCGCTGGACCGCGCGCTCGCCGGGGCGGGCGGGCTGGACGACGTCGCGGCGGTCGCCGTGGGCGGCCAGCAGCACGGCATGGTCTGCCTGGACGACGACGGCGCGGTGGTCCGCGACGCGCTGCTGTGGAACGACACCCGCTCGGCCGGTGCCGCGCGCGACCT
>DASQNB010000641.1:0-6226 GCA_035645175.1 Geodermatophilus sp. | reverse complement strand
CACCGGCGGTGCCCACCACGGCCGGGCCGGTCAGCAGCGGCGCGCCCGGCTCGTACCGGCGCAGCACGGCCGGGCGGGGCAGGCCGAGCTGCCTGACCAGGGTGGTGCCGACGCCGGAGTTGGCGAAGTCGCGGTACCAGTCGCTCACGGGGAGGCGCTTCCTTCCGATGGACCCTGCACGTCAGCAGACGCGCAGGGAGAGGGGGTCAGGACTCGAGGATCGCGACGACGCCCTGTCCGCCGGCCGCGCAGATCGAGATCAGGCCGCGCTTGCCCGGGCCCGCCTCGTGCAGCTGCTTGGCCAGCGAGGCGACGATCCGGCCGCCGGTCGCGGCGAACGGGTGCCCGGCCGCCAGCGACGAGCCGTTGACGTTGAGCTTGGCGTGGTCGATGGCGCCCAGCGGGGCGTCCAGGCCCAGCCGCTCCTTGCAGAACGCCGGGTCCTCCCAGGCCTTGAGGGTCGCGAGCACCGTCGAGGCGAACGCCTCGTGGATCTCGTAGGAGTCGAAGTCCTGCAGCGTGAGGCCGTTGCGGGCCAGCAGCACCGGTACCGCGTACGCCGGGGCCATGAGCAGGCCCTCGCCCCCGTGCACGTAGTCGACGGCGGCGGTCTGCGCGTCGACCAGGTGGGCCAGCACCGGCAGACCCCGTTCGGCGGCCCACTCGTCGGAGGCCAGCAGGACGGCGGAGGCGCCGTCGGACAGCGGCGTGGAGTTGCCCGCGGTCATCGTGCCGCTCTCGCCACCGAACACCGGCTTCAGCGTCGCGAGCTTCTCCACCGAGGTGTCCGGCCGCAGGTTCTGGTCGCGGGTCAGGCCGAGGAAGGGCGTGACCAGGTCGTCGAAGAAGCCGCGGTCGTAGGCAGCGGCGAGGTTCCGGTGCGAGCGGACGGCCAGCTCGTCCTGCTCCCCCCGGCCGATCTGCCACTCCTGGGCGGTGATCGCCTGGTGGTCACCCATCGCCAGGCCGGTGCGCGGCTCGGCGTTGCGCGGGGCCTCGGGCACGAACATCCCGGGACGCACGCCGGCGAGCGCCTCGAGCCTCTGCCGGAGGGTCTTGGCGCTGCTGAGCGCGATCAGCACGCGGCGCATCTCGTCGTTGATGGCCAGCGGCGCGTCCGAGGCCGTGTCGACGCCACCCGCGATGCCGGACTCGAGCTGCCCCAGCGCGATCTTGTTGGCGACCAGGATCGCGGCCTCGAGGCCGGTGCCGCAGGCCTGCTGCACGTCGTAGGCGGGGGTGGCGGCCGACAGCCGCGAGCCCAGCACCGACTCGCGGGTCAGGTTGAAGTCGCGCGAGTGCTTGAGGACGGCACCGGCGACGACCTCGCCGACCCGCTGCCCCTGCAGCCCGAAGCGGGCGACCAGCCCGTCCAGCGTCGCGGTGAGCATGTCCTGGTTGGACGCCTGCGCGTAGGCGGAGTTCGAGCGGGCGAAGGGGATGCGGTTGCCGCCGACGATCGCGGCCTTCCGGGTCTGCGGAGCCATCGGGGGGACCTCCGGGTCGCTGGATGGGGGCAGGCACGGCACGGGGCCACCGCGCTCAATGCTCGACACCCACGGTATCAGGTACCGTCAGTGCCGTGAAAGCGGAGACGTCGAGGCGCGACCGCCGTGACTCGCGGTGGGACGAGCACCGCCGCGCCCGCCGCGAGCAGCTGGTCGACGCCACCATCGCCGCGGTGGGCCGGCACGGCGCCGGTGTCGGCATGGAGGAGATCGCCGCCGCCGCCGGCACGAGCAAGACGGTCGTCTATCGGCACTTCGCCGACCGCACCGAGCTGCACGTCGCCGTCTGCGCCCGGGTGGCGGCCAACCTCACCGATCGGCTGCGCGCGGCGATGGACACCACCACCGACCCGCGGCAGATGCTCACCGTCGCGGTGGAGACCTACCTGGCCTTCCTCGAGGCCGACCTCGAGCTCTACCGGTTCGTCGTGCAGGGGCCGCCGGCGGGCTACCCGGCCGGCCGGGCCCCTGATGACGCAGACCCGATCGCCAACCTCTCCCACCTCGTCGGCGACGAGGCCGCGGCGCTGGTGGCGGTCGTCCTGGAGCAGGCCGGTCGCGACCCGGCGGCCGCGCTTCCCTGGGGCCACGGCCTGGTCGGCCTGGTCCGCTCGGCCGCCGACTGGTGGCTGCAGGCCGATCGCCCGATGCCCCGGGTGGAGCTCGCCGCCCACCTGACCGATCTCACCTGGGCCGGACTCTCCGGCGTCGTGACCCGCAAGGAGGACAGCAACGCATGACCACGAGCCTGCCGCACGCGGTGGACCCGACGACGCTCACCGAGGTGCTCGACGGCCGGTGGGGGCACGTGCGTCGTGACGCGCGCGAGAACCTGCACGACCCGGACCTGCTGCCGGTCTACGGCGAGAACGTGCGGGAGGCCCGCGCGCGGGTGACCCGCATGGCGGCGAAGATCGCCGAGTCCGGCCGGGTCACCCTCGGTTTCCCCAAGGAGTACGGCGGCGAGGGCGACGCCGGCGGCTCGGTCACCGCGATCGAGATGCTGGCCTTCACCGACCTCTCGCTGATGGTCAAGGCCGGCGTGCAGTGGGGCCTGTTCGGCGGCGCCGTCCAGGCGCTGGGCACCGAGCGGCACCACGACGCGTACCTGCCCGACATCATGAGCTTCGCGCTGCCCGGCTGCTTCGCCATGACCGAGACCGGGCACGGTTCCGACGTCCAGCAGCTGCGGACGACGTGCACCTACGACCCCGGGACGCGGACGTTCGACCTGCACACGCCGCACGAGGCCGCCCGCAAGGACTACATCGGCAACGCGGCGGTGGACGGCCGCATGGCGGTCGTGTTCGCCCAGCTGGTGACGAGGAACCAGCGGCACGGCGTGCACGCCTGGCTGGTGCCGATCCGCGACGAGCGGGGCGACGCGATGCCCGGGGTGACCATCGGGGACGACGGCCCCAAGGCCGGCCTGCTCGGCGTCGACAACGGCCGGCTGTCCTTCGACCACGTCCGCGTGCCGCGCGACATGCTGCTCGACCGCTACGGCCAGGTCGCCGAGGACGGCACCTACACCTCGAGCATCGAGAACGAGAC
Source organism: Geodermatophilus sp. (assembly GCA_035645175.1). Lineage (GTDB taxonomy): Bacteria > Actinomycetota > Actinomycetes > Mycobacteriales > Geodermatophilaceae > Geodermatophilus. Next base: position 3,164 of record DASQNB010000641.1, on the reverse strand, counting down.
CCGCCGCTTCTTCACCATGCTGGGCACCCTGGTGCGCGGCCGGGTCAGCGTCGGTGGCTCCGCGTCCGCGGCGACCAAGCTCGCCCTGGACATCGCCGTCCGCTACGGCGAGACGCGCCGGCAGTTCTCCGCGCCGGGCGCCGACCGCGAGGTCCTGCTCAACGACTACCTCGTGCACCAGCGCAAGCTGCTGCCGGCCCTGGCCGCCACCTACGCGTACCACTTCGCGCAGGAGGAGCTGGTCGGCACGATGCACGACGTCCAGGGCGCGGAGGACCTCGACGAGGACGCGCAGCGCGAGCTGGAGTCCCGCGCCGCCGGGCTCAAGGCCGCTCAGACCTGGCACGCCACACGCACCATCCAGATGGCCCGCGAGGCCTGCGGTGGCGCCGGCTACCTGCAGGAGAACCGGCTGCCGCACCTCAAGGCCGACACCGACGTGTTCACCACCTTCGAGGGCGACAACACCGTCCTGCTGCAGCTGGTCGCCAAGGGCCTGCTCACCGGCTACCGCGACGCCTTCGGCTCGCTCGACGGCTGGGGCAAGGTCGGCTTCGTGGCCGACATGGTCCGCGAGACCGTGCTCGAGCGGACGGCGGCCCGCGGCCTGATCGCCCGCCTCGTCGACGCCGTCCCCGGCCGGGACGACGAGGTGCCGCTGCGCGACCGCGGCTGGCAGCTGAAGATGCTCGAGGACCGCGAGAAGCACGTGCTCGAGGGGGCGATCCGGCGGCTGCGCCGCGGCGCGGATACCCCCGGGGTCCGGCCCTTCGACGTCTTCAACGACGTCCAGGACCACGTGCTGCGGACCGCGCAGGTGCACATCGACCGCGTCGTGCTGGAGGCCTTCGTCGCCGGCATCGAGCGGACGACCGACGTGGGCGCCAGGGCGCTGCTCGAGCGGGTCTGCGACCTGTACGCGCTGTCGACCATCGAGGCCGACCGGGGCTGGTTCCTCGAGCACGGGCGGCTGACCGCGACCCGCTCCAAGGCGCTCACCGGCGCGGTGAACGGCCTGCTCAAGGAGCTGCGCCCGCACATGGTCACGCTGGTCGACGCCTTCGCCATCCCGGAGGACTGGAAGGGCGCGGCGATCCTGCGCGAGGAGGGCCACCGCCAGGAGGCGATGGCCACCAGCGACGCCGCGCCGCGCCGCGGGACGGCGACCTCGCTGGAGGTCCCGCCCGGCCAGTAGGAGGACCACCCTTCCCCCCACGCCTCGCAGGCTCGACGCGGGGCCCTGAAGGGTGGCCGTTCACGTACGTCACCGAGCTCGCGGCGGGACCCTGCAGGGGGGCCGGTGACCATCAGCGACCGGGGGGCGTCAGCGGGCCGGGGGCCGCGGGAAGCCGCCGACCAGCTGCTCGAAGGCGTGCGCCACCTTGAGGCAGGTGGTGTCCTCGAACCGGCGGCCGACCAGCATCATCCCGACCGGCAGCCCGTCGGAGAGCCCGGCCGGGACGCTGGTGGCCGGGTGGCCGCTGACGTCGAAGGGCGCGCAGTTCACGATCATCTCCAGCGCGCGGGCCACCCGGACCTCCAGCGGGTCGTCCGGCGCCGGGATCTCCTTGGCGACCATCGGCACGGTCGGCATCACCAGCAGGTCGACGTCGGCCAGCGCGGCGTCGTACTGCCGGCGCACCTCGGTCGCCAGGTTCTGCGCCATCGCGTAGTGCCGCGTGTACTCGCGCTCCAGCGACCAGCGGCCGGCCAGCGCCACCGCCGTCACCGTCGGCGACCACCGGTCGACCACCTCGCGCCGCTGCCGGCCGTAGTGGGCGATCAGGTCGGGGTCGTAGCGGCCCTCGTAGTTCCAGCCGTAGCCGTTGCCCTCGATCATCTGCACCGTCGCGCCGTCGGTCGCGATGACGTTCCAGACGTGCAGCGCGTGCCGGTGCCAGGGCAGGTCGACGTCGACCACCTCGATGCCCAGCTCGCGGAGCCGGCCGGCGGCCGCCCGCACGGCGTCGTCCACGCCCGGCTCGGAGAGCTCCGCCCAGCCAAAGCCCTCGGCGACGACCCCGACCCGCAGGCCCGCGACGTCCCCGCCCAGCGCGGCGGCGTACTGCTCGGGCACCAGGTCGGCGGGCTGGCGCGGGTCCCCGCCGTCCCGGCCGGCGAGGACGTCGAGCACCGCGGCGGCGTCGGCGACCGTGCGGGTCATCGGTCCGAGGTGGTCGAGGGTCAGCTCGATGGGGAAGGCCCCGGTGTAGGGGACCAGGCCGTGGGTGGGCTTGTGCCCGACGATGCCGCAGAAGGCCGCCGGCATGCGGATCGAGCCGCCCTGGTCACCGCCGAGCGCGAGGTCGACCTCACCGGACGCGACCAGCGCGGCGCTGCCGCTGGAGCTGCCGCCCGTCGTCCGGGTGGGGTCCCAGGGGTTGCGCACGGGGCCGGTGACGGAGGTGTGGCTGCCACCGGAGAAGCACAGGTCCTCGCAGACGGCCTTGCCGGCGACCGTCGCGCCGGCCTCGAGCAGCCGGGTCACCACGGTCGCGTCCTCCCGCGGGACGTAGCCCTCGACGGTGTGCGAGCCGTTCATCATCGGGACGCCGGCGACCGCGACGTTGTCCTTGACCGCCACCGTCCGCCCGGCCAGCGGCCCGTCGGCGGCGCCGCGGATGTCCGTGGTCACGTACCAGGCGCCGAGCGGGTTGTCGGCCTCGGCGGGGCGGCTGCTCGGCCGGTCCTCCGGCGCCTGCGGGGCGACGTCGGCGTAGAGCTCCTCGACCGCGTCGTAGGAACTGAGGAAGGCCGCGACGATCGGGGTGTAGGCGGCCACCTCCTCGGCAGTCGGCTTCATGCCGTAGCCGGCCGCCAGCGCGGCCACCTCGGTCTCGTCCGGCGGGCGTACGGGCACGGTGACCTCCAGGGGGACGGCGGACTGGTGGCACCAGCCAACAACCTGCCGGCCGTCCTGTCACCGCGTCGGACCCCGCCCCGACGCGCCTCCCAGTCGCCCCTCCCCCATCGCCCCACCAGGAAGGGGGTGGCCGGCGGACGGCGGTGGGGCATCCCGGACCGCGCGAGGAGGATGACCCGACGTGGAGATCCTCGCCGCGGCCGCCGAGACGCTCCGGGTGCCGGCGCTCGTCGACCTCGCCGCGGTCGTCGTCGGCGCACTGACCGGCGGGCTGCTCGCCGCCCGCGAGGGGTTCGCCGTC
>DASQNB010000640.1:0-5549 GCA_035645175.1 Geodermatophilus sp. | reverse complement strand
CTGGCCATCAGCACCGACCCGGCGCCCACGCTCAAGGCGTGGCGGGCCCAGGAGGGGTTCGACTTCCCGCTGCTGTCGGACTTCTGGCCGCACGGGACCGTCGCGCAGGCCTACGGCGTCTTCCACGACAAGGCGGGCATGGCAGTGCGCGGCACCTTCCTCGTCGATGCCGAGGGCCGCATCGCGTTCACCGAGGTCAGCGGCCCGGGCGACGTCCGGGAGCAGTCCGGCTGGAAGGACGCGGTGGCGCGGCTGGCCGCCTGAACCCCGCCCGGGCACGGCCCCCCGCAGCGTCCTTCACGAGTGGTCGGGGGTAGGGGGGCCCTTCCTCTACTCTAGGCGCGCGGGGCGCGTAGCTCAGCGGGAGAGCTCTCGCCTTACAAGCGAGCGGTCGCCGGTTCGATCCCGGCCGCGCCCACTACCCGCGAGGCCTGCTCAGACCTGCGGCTCTGCGGATACCTCAGCGCTGAAACAATGATGTGGGGATGCCAACAACCGCATGGCTTCCGCCGCATGACCTCCCGCTGGCAGCACGCGCGCCGTGACTTCGCCATCTCTCTGCGCGCCGAGTTCAAGTCACCGAACTCGCTGCGGCTGTACCTGGGCGCGGTGGACGGGCTGGAGACTCGGCGCCTCTCCAACGGTGGGCCGGACGATCCGACGGCGGTGACCCGTGCCGAGCTGACCGGGTTCATGGCGTCGCTGACTGAGCACTGGAAGCCGTATGGGGCGGCGTGGGCATCCGGCGGAGTTCCGCCGCAAGGCGCTCGACCTGGTGGAGGCCGGGCGCCCGGTGGCCGAGGTGGCCAAGGCCCTGGGCATCAGCGACCGGACGATCCACACCTGGCGCCGGCAGGACCGCATCGACAAAGGGCCTCGAGCCGGGACTGACGTCGGCGGAGGAGTCGGAGCTGGCGGCGGCCAGGCAGCGCATCGCCCAACTGGAGGCCGAGCTGGCCGTGCACCGACGGGCCAGTGAGCTGCTGGCGACGACGGTCTACCCGGCCGCGGCAGGTCCTCCAGGCCGGCCGGACTCGCTGTGGCGGCGTCGCCGGGTGACCACCGTCGGCTCGGCGCAGCCGAACATCGCAGCGATCTGTTTGCCTCGCATACTCGCCAGCGGCCCGTAGCACCATCCGGAACTGGCTCGACGTGTCGGGCCGGCGCACCCTCAATCGCGCAACCGTCGTAGCCGCCCTTGACATCTTCTGCGGCTGGCCAGGTTCCGTACCCGAGACGCCATTGCGATGCAGGCGTCCCGCTGACGGTCGATCACGCGAAGATCCAGTTCCGCATCTGTTCGTGGACCGGCTTGGGGGTGCCGTCTGCGCGGGTGAGCCCGAAGTAGTTCTCGCGCTCGGCGCTGCCGTGGGGGGTGCGGTCGCGCATGGTGTACAGGAACAGCACGCTGTTCGGCTCCCTGCCGAACCAGAGGTCGCGACCACCGACGAGCGACTGGGCGTGCTGGTCCTCGGCAAGAGAGTTGTCCCCCGACGACGGGGCGCCGAACTCGGTCCCCCACAGCGGTGTGGAGCTGTCCCCGTTCTGGTTCATCACCTGCCGGATCTGAGCCGCGTAGTACAACTCTCCGGAGTCCCAGTTGCCCTGCCGTGACCAGTACGGGTCCTGGTAGGGGTGGGTGTTGGCGATGTCGAAGTACGGCTTGCAGCCGTGGGTGTACAGGTCGCGGTACCAGCCGACGGTGTTGATGGTGGACCCCCAGCCGACGCCTCCGGCTACGACTCTCGCGTCAGGATCGGCGGCCTTGATCCTCGGATAGGCCGCCTTGAGCAGCTTGGCGTAGTTGCTGGTGTTGGGGCTCGACCAGAACTGGGGGAGGTTGGGTTCGTTCCACACCTCGTAGTGGGTGACCCGGCCCCGGTAGCGGGCGGCCACCCGGTTGCAGAACGCGCTGTAGCCCTCACGCTGGCTCTGGGTGGTGGGGCCGTGGGTCTCCGGCGTTCCGGTGGGTCGTGCCCAGGTCGGGATGGTGCCCAGGACCAGGAGCGGACGGAGGTGGCGGGCAGCGCAGGCGTCGACGAGGCCGTCCAGCTCGGCCCAGGACCAGACGCCGCGGGTGCCTTCGATCCACGCCCAGTTGGCGTCGGTGCGCAGCCAGTTCGCGCCCAGATGGACGGCCTCGTCGAGACGGGCGTCGCGCCATGCGGCGCCGCGGTACATCAGGTCGGCGGCACCGATGGAGACGCCGATCCGGGCCGCGCGGGGCGTGGTGCTGGCGGGCACGCTGGTGTGCGTCGCGCGAGCCGCGTTGGTGTCGATGCCGACGGCGAGCGCAGCGACCGCTGCGGCGGCGCCGGCGAAGAGCCGACGGCGGGTCATCGTGGACATGGGGCCTCGACCGCTCTCCTGCGTGGGGTCCGTGCATCTGATGTGGGCGGCGAGACGCCCTGGGCCGTCCGGCTCGCGGAGGTGGCTGGGGCGCGGAGACGGCGCAACGGCCCCTCCACCGGTCCTGTCGTCGACGGATGAGTCAGGACCAGGGCTGACTCCTCGCCGACCACACGAATACACAGAAACGGGACGATCAGTTCAAGGTCAGCGAAGTCGGCCCGGTTTCGTCCGCGTCCGCCTGCGAACTGGCTTCAACTCGTCGGCCTGCAGCGCGCCGTCCTGCACTCGCTGATGGTGGGGAGCCTGGCGGCCCTCGTGGGGGTCGCCTTCTTGGCACTCATGATCGAACTACCCGTTCGCCAGCAGCGTCTCCGTCGACCCCGAGCCCTTCGAGCGGGTGCTGGCGGACTCCAGTCCCTGACGCGTCGGTCCCTGGAGACCGGCCCCGGGCGCGCTGCCCCGCTCGGGTGTGGTGGACCGTCCGGACCGGTGCTCCCCTCCTCGAGGCTGGTCCCGGCGCGCGGTCCAGCGGAGCCCGACGACCACGCGGTCGCCGGGCTCCGTCGTCCTCAGGCCGCGAAGGCCGCGTCCGTCGCGGGGGAGGGGACGTCGGGGCGCGGGAAGGCCGGGCGCAGGAACACCGGCGGGCGGAACGGCGTCCAGGTGCCCTCGGGCTGGGCCAGCCGGTCGGCGATCGCCCAGATGGCGGCCGGGTGGTGGCCCAGGCCCAGGTGGCTGGCGATCACGGCGATGTTCTCCGCGCGCGGGCTCGGGGTCTCCAGGCAGGTCTGCCAGTGCACGATGCCGTCGAAGTGCGAGTAGATCGACGTGGTGGGGACCGGCAGCGGCTGCCCGGCGGGCTCCAGCGGCAGCGAGCGGTTCTGGACGTGCAGGTGCGAGTACCGGTCGAAGGCCCGCGAGGCCCGGCTCTGGCTGTGCCGGGTGAGCCGGAACGGGCTGCCCAGGGTGATCACCTGGCGCACCGAGTCCGGCGTCCGGCGGGCCAGGTCGCGGGCGAAGATGCCGCCCAGGCTCCAGCCGACCAGGGACAGCGGCCGGCCGTAGCGGTCGCTGAGGTCGGCGATCCGGTCGCGCATGCCGGACACGCAGGCGGCGGTCGGGCCGATGTTGCGGCCCAGCCGCCAGCCGTGGACGCGGTAGCCCAGCCGGCGCAGTGTCGCGCGCAGCACCCGCGTCGAGGTGTCGTCGGCCATCAGGCCCGGGAGGACGAGCACCGGGTGCCCGTCGCCCTGGGGCAGGCGCGGCAGCAACGGCCGGGCCGCCAGGTACAGCCCGAAGTCGGCCATCGCCCGCCCGGGCTCGCTCAGGTACAGCGGCAGTGCCGGTCCATCGCCATACGTCACGTCGTCCTCCTCGTCCGCCGGCCTCCATGGGCGGCCCCCACCGAGTACCACCGGGTACCGCCCCCGACACACCGGGTCGTCACCTGGGGTCCTCATCGGCAGTCTCACTGTGGTGTGTGACACCCGCGTCACCGACCCTGCCGAGGAGCGGCCGCGGGGCGTGGGACGGTTCGGACATGGACGCCGACACCGGGAGCGGGCCCGGGCACAGCCGCACCGTGGACATCGACGGCCCGGTGCACCACGTCGACTTCGGTGGTCGCGAGGACGGGCCGACCGTCGTCCTGGTGCACGGGCTGGGTGGCTCGCACCTCAACTGGGACCTGTTCGCGCCGCTGCTCACCCCGCACGCCCGCGTGCACGCCCTGGACCTGCCCGGATTCGGCCGCAGCGAGCCGGGCGGGCGGACGGCGAACGTGCGGGACAACGTGGTGGTCCTCGACCGCTTCGTCCGCGAGATGGTCGGCGGCCCGGTGGTGCTGGTCGGCAACTCGATGGGTGGGATGGTCTCGGTGCTGGAGGCGCAGCGCTCGCCGGCGAAGGTGCGCGGCCTGGTGCTGGTCGACCCCGCCCTGCCCGGCCCGCGCGGGCGCCCCGACCCCCGGGTCGCGTCGGCGTTCGCGCTCTACGCCCTGCCCGGCGCGGGCGAGCGCTACCTGGCCGGCCGGCGCCGGAAGCTCGGCGCGCGGGCCAGGGTCCGCGAGATGCTCCAGCTGTGCGGCGTCGACCCCGACGCCGTCCCACCCGCACTGATCGACCGCTCGGTGGCCCTGGTCGACGAGCGGCGCGACGTCGCCGGCATGGACCGGGCCTTCCTGACCGCCGCGCGCTCGCTGCTCCTGCTGCTGGCCGACCCGCGGCTGGTCCGCCGGGCGATGGCCGGCGTGCAGGTGCCGGTACTGCTGGTGCACGGCGACCGCGACCGCCTGGTGCCGGTGTCCGTGGCCCGCGACGTCGCCCGGCGGCACCCGGACTGGCGCTACGTCGAGCTGCCCGGCGTCGGGCACGTGCCCCAGCTGCAGTGCCCGGAGCTGCTGGCCGAGCACGTGCTGGGGTGGCTGCCGTCGGTGGTGCGCACCCCGTGAGGCCCCCTCCAGGGCACCCGGCCCCGTCCCGGGTCCCGCCCCGAGCCTGGTGAGGGACTGGAACGGCCCTGGTGCAGAGTCCCGCGCCGAGCTCGCGAGGCGTGGGGGGCACCGGGTCCTTCATCTTCACCGCAGGGTGGCGCGCAGCGCCTCCCAGCCGGTGTAGTGCGGCCGCCAGCCCAGCTGGGTCTTGGCCTTGGCGGTGTCCATGATCGCCGGACGGCTGGCCGCCTCCACCCACTCGGCGGCCGGCAGCAGGAACGGCAGCCGGGCCACCGCGCGGGCGGCGAGCTGGACGGGTGCGGCGGGCACCGGGATCGGCAGCGCGCCGAACTCCCGGACGACGTCGGCGACGGTCAGCACGCCGTCCCCGGCGATGTTGTAGGCCCCGGGCGGGCCGGCGGCGACGACGCACAGCTGCAGCGCGCGGCCGACGTCCTCCTCGTGCACGAACTGCAGCTCCAGCTCGGGAGCGAGGACCGGGACGGTCACCGGGAGCCGCCGCGGGCGGCCGAACAGCCGGCGGCCGATCGGCGCCAGCGGGCCGGGGAGGACGTCCTTGGCGCCGACGGCGTTCGGACCGAGCACGATCGGCGGGCGCAGCAGGTACAGCGCGAGGCCGGGCGCGGCAGTGGCCTCGGCGTCCAGGAGCTGCTCGAGCTCGGCCTTCTCCTGCGCGTAGAACAGCCGGGCCGCCGGGCGGACCGGCCAGTCCTCGGGGATGCGCTCGGGGTTGTCCGGGTGCCAG
>DASQNB010000639.1:0-4638 GCA_035645175.1 Geodermatophilus sp. | reverse complement strand
CGGTGCCGTCCTTGCGGTGGTTGAGCAGCGTGGTGGTGACCGGCCGCGCCTCGGCGAGCGCGGTGCGGATCTCGGCGAGGGCCCGGGGGTCGGTGGCCGGGCCCTGCAGGAAGCGGCAGTTGCGGCCGACCACCTCGCCGTACTCGTAGCCGGTGATGCGGGTGAAGGACGGGTTGACCCAGATCAGCGGGTCGTCCGGCTCGCGGGGGTCGGTGATCGTGAAGGCGATGTCGGTCGCGATGACCGCCCGCTCGCGCAGGGCCTGCAGGTGGTCCCCGGGCTGGTCGGGCCCGCCGGCCTCCACCTCGAGGAAGACCACCAGCGACAGCTGCTCGTCGCCGTCGGGCCGGGACAGCGGGAAGCCGGTCACCCAGAGCAGCCGGTCGCTGCGGTGGCCGTCCTGCCCGGTGCCGCGACCCGGTGCCATCCGCACCGCCTCGCCGGTGACCGGCTGGCCCTGCGCGACCAGCGACAGCGGCCCGGAGGTGCGGGCCAGGGGCTGCCCGCCCAGGTCGGTGAGGCCGACGGAGGCGCCCCAGGTGTCGATGTCCACCGGGAGGCGGACGTTGCCGGCCAGCTCGACCGCCGCGCTGTTGGCGTAGGTGACCGCCCCGGCGACGCGGTCGATGAGCAGGACCGCCACCGGGACCTCGGCCAGCACACCGGGCAGGGCGGACGACGCGGTGCCGGTGTCGGCGCGCTCGGTGAGGACGGCGCTGGCGGCGGAGACGACGCCGGCCGCCTCGTGACCCACGACGCCGTCCAGGGGCTGGACGGGGGAGGAGTCCCGCGGACGGTCCCGCTCGGCCGGCACGGCGACGACCCTAACCGTGCGGCCGGTGCCCGGGCCACAACGAGGTCCGGGCCCTGACCAGCGGTTGTGCTGCACGAGGTGTGGGCCGCGCCGCGGCGGGAACCCCCTCAGGTCGGGGCACACCGTTCCCCGACCGGAGGGAGACGATCGCCATGGGACTGCTCGACCGGCTCTTCGGCCGCCGCCGATCCGGCTACGACCAGGGATACGACGGGTACCAGCAGGCCGCGCCGCAGTACGGCGGGTACCGGGCGGGTGGGGATCAAGCCCCGCCCCCGCCACCGCACGGTGGGACGCCCACCGACCAGCAGGCGGTCGAGCGCTACCGCTACCTGCTGCGGACCGCGCCGCCGGACCAGATCGAGGAGGCGCACGCCGAGGCCTTCGCCCAGCTCACGCCGCAGCAGCGGCAGGAGGTGCTGGTCCAGCTCGCCGCCGCGGTGCCCTCCTCGGAGCGGCCGCGCTCGGACGATCCCCGCTCCCTCGCCCGCGCCGCCACCCGCGCCGAGGTGCGTCAGCCGGGCACGCTGGAACGGGCCTTCGGCGGCGGGGGATACGGCGGCGGTGGCTACGGCGGTGGTGGCTACGGCGGCGCCGGGTACGGCGGCCGCGGCCCCGGCTTCGGCAGCATGGTCGGCGCCAGCCTGCTCGGCACGGTCGGCGGCCTGGTGGTCGGCACGGCGGTGGCCGACGCGCTGTTCGACACCGGGATGGGTGACGGCGGGCTCTTCGGCGGCGGCGACGAGGAGGCCTACGCCCAGGGCCAGGAGGACGGCGCCGGAGGCGATCCCGGCGACTACGGCGGCGACCCGGGTGGGGACCTCGCCGGTGGCGCCGACCCGGGCGGCGACTTCGGTGGGGACTTCGGTGGCGACTTCGGCGGCGGGGACTTCTAGCGCCGGACCCCCTGCCCGACGGGTCACCTGCGCCGGAGGACGCCGCCCCGGTCCGCACCGCCCGTGCGGTGCCGGCGGCCGGGTGGTCGAGTGCCGACCCGTCCGGCCGGGTCCGGGCCTGACCGCTGGCACCACCCGTGCGGCACCCACCGTCGCGGTCGAGCCGACCGCCGGGGCCCCGTCCTCAGCGGGACGGAGTGTGGGCGGTGCGCCGCAGGAAGAGCAGCCCGAGCACGGGCAGCACCAGCGGGATGAACAGGTAGCCGCGGCCGTAGGTCGACCACACCGTCTCGTCGGGGAAGGCGGCCGGCTCCAGCAGCGACAGGGTGCCGACGACGAGGACGCCGACCAGCTCGACGCTGATCGCGACGAGTGCGGTCCGGCGCCCGCCGCGGGCCAGGGCCACGGTGGCGACGACGTAGACGGCCGCGGCCAAAGCGGAGAGCAGGTAGGCGACCGGTGCCTCGGCGAAGCGGGTCGACAGCTGGACGACGGCCCGGGCGCCCGCGGCGAGGGCGAAGACGCCGTACACCGCGACGAGCGCCCGGCCGGGCCCCCCGGCGGCGGCCGGCCGCTCCTCCGTCGTCTCAGCCACCGGTCGTCTCCCACAGCTGCTGCAGCCGCCAGACCATCACGCCGACGGCGCCGGCCGCCACGGCCAGCACGGTGCCCGCCCACCGGGTCGGCTCGGTGCGGGCCCACAGCACCCCGGCGACCGGCAGCAGCACGATCCCGGCCAGGTAGCCCAGGAAGGTCGGGGTGTCGGCCGGGCGCTCCCCGCGGGCCAGCAGGACGACGGCGAGCACCGCCTGCACCAGCAGCAGGGCCTCGAGGAGCGCCGCACCCCCCAGGTGCAGCAGGCCGATGCGCCGGCGGGCGAGGGTCGAGGCGACCCCGGCCAGCGCGAGCAGCACCGCGGTCACGGTCACCGCGACCACCAGCACGGGGGTCACCGGGAGGACCCTGTGGCGGTGGTGTCGGACACGGGTGCCATCCTCCGCCGTGGGGGGAACGTGCCGGTCACCGCCCTGTGACCAGCACGGACACCGCGGGGTGCGCCGAGACACGGTGTGCCGGGTGAGGAGGACGGGTCCTTCCACGAAGGGTGGAGTGAGGACCCCCTCGCCCCCCACCGCTGGCGAGCTCGCGGCGGGGCCCTGCACGGGGCCGGGGTCCTCTCTCAGCGGTGCACGGAGGACATGTCCGCGTAGCGGTCCCCCACCGCCGCGCCGGCCGGGGCGACGTCGTCCAGCCGGCGCAGGTCGTCGTCGGTGAGCCGGACGTCGGCGGCCGCGGCGTTCTCCTCCAGGTAGGCCACCCGCTTGGTGCCGGGGATCGGCACGATGGTCGGCTTGCCGTCCCGGTCGCTCTGCGCCATCACCCAGGCCAGCGCGAGCTGGGTCGCGGTCACGCCCTTCGCCTCGGCGATCTCGCGCACGCGGTCGACCAGCTCGAGGTTCTGCGTGAACGCCTCCCCCTGGAAGCGGGGGCTGTTGCGGCGGTAGTCGTCGGGGGCGAGGTCCTCGACGCTGCGGATCTGCCCGGAGAGGAAGCCGCGGCCGATCGGCGAGTAGGCGACGAAGCCGATGCCGAGCTCGGCGCAGGTGGCCAGCACGCCGTCGTCCTCGGGGTCGCGGCTCCACAGCGAGTACTCGGTCTGGACGGCGGTCACCGGCTGCACCGCGTGCGCCCGGCGGATGGTCTCCGGCGCGGCCTCGGAGATGCCGGTGTACCGGACCTTCCCGGCCTCGACCAGCTCCCGCAGGGCGCCCCAGGTGTCCTCGACCGGGACCGAGGTGTCCACGCGGTGCTGGTAGTAGAGGTCGATGACGTCGACGCCCAAGCGCTGCAGCGATGCGTCGCAGGCCGAGCGGACGTACTCGGGGCGGCCGTTGATGCCGACCATGCCCCCGTCGGGCGTGCGCTCGTTGCCGAACTTGGTCGCCAGCACGACCTCGTCGCGCCGGCCGGCGATCGCGCGGCCGACCAGCTGCTCGTTGGTGAACGGTCCGTACATGTCCGCGGTGTCGAGGAAGGTGATGCCGAGGTCCAGCGCCCGCTGAATGGTGCGCTCGGCCTCCGCTGCGACGTCCTGGCCGTCGCCGGCACCGGTGTAGAACTCGCTCATCCCCATGCAGCCCAGGCCCTGGGCCGAGACGGTCAGCTGTCCCAGTGTGCGGTTCTCCATGACACCTGCCTGCCCGGCGCCCCGCCGTCCCAACCGGTTGGGGGCCGTTTGACAACCGCGACGGGGGGTGTGGCAGGTTAGGCACACCTCAGTAAGGCAAGCCTTTCCTTCAGGAGCACCATGCGCACGCCCGTCCGGCCGCTGTCCGCCCTCTCCCTCACCGTGGTCACCGCGCTCGCCGTCAGCGCGTGCGGCGGCAGCGAGGACACCACCTCCGAGGCGTCCTCCGAAGCCGCCGAGGTCACCGTTCCGCACGCGCAGGGTGAGACCGCCGTCCCGGCCGACCCGCAGACCGTCGTCGTCTTCGACGTCGGCGTCCTGTCGACCCTCGACAGCCTGGGCGTCGAGGTGGCCGGCGTGCCCGAGGCGACCTACCCGGAGTCGCTGTCCCGGTACGGCGGGGACGGGTACACCAAGGTCGGCTCGCTGTTCGAGCCGGACTACGAGGCCGTCAACGCCCTCGAGCCGGACCTGATCATCGTCGGCGGGCGCTCGGCCGCGGTGTACCCGCAGCTGGCCGAGATCGCGCCCACCATCGACCTGAGCGTCGACAGTGCCGACTTCCTCGCGTCCTTCACCGAGCGCACGACCGCGCTGGGCGAGGTCTTCGGCGAGGAGCAGCAGGTCGCCGACCGGCTGGCCGCCATCGAGACCCGCGCCGCGGAGGTCAGGGAGGCCGCGCAGGACGACGGCGAGGCGCTGTTCGTCATGACCAACGCCTCGGAGGTCAGCGCCTACGG
>DASQNB010000638.1:0-10477 GCA_035645175.1 Geodermatophilus sp. | reverse complement strand
ATCGACGCGGTCGCGGCGGCGCTGGTCGCCGGCCTGTTCACCGCGCCCTCGCTGCCCGGCAACTGGAGCCTGCTGTCCTTCGGGCTGATCACCGTGGTCACCCTCGTCACCTTCGGGCAGACGCCGGGGATGCGGCTGGTCGGGCTGCGGTTGGCGCACCCGCGGGCGGGCCAGCGAGTGGCGCTGTGGCGGGCCGTCGCCCGGACGGCGCTGCTGATGCTGCTGGTGCCCGCCCTGGTGGTGGACGCCGACGGGCGCGGGCTGCACGACCGGCTGACCGACACCGCCGTCGTCCGGGACTGAGCACCCGGCGATCCTCCAGATCGCACCGCGTCCAGGTGCCGTCCCCGTGCCGCGCTGAGCCCTGCCCGGTGCTCGATCGCGGGAGCCTCCGGCCCCCACTCCTCGCACCGCCCCCGCGGGGCGTCTCCCGTCCGGCGCCGCGGCCAGGTGCCGAACGCACGAGAGCCCCGTGTCGCGCGGCACGAGGGCTCGTCGAGGGTCCTACCTCCGGCGGACCTGCCGCTGGCTGACCGACATCTGCCGGCCGCCGGGCAGTGGGCCACCGGGCACCGGCATGCGGGCGCCGCCGAGAGCCGCGAGCCGCTTGCGCAGGGCGTTGAGCTCCCCGCCGGAGAGGTTGCGGGGCAGCTTCATCACGTGGGCGCTCAGCTTGCGCAGCGGGATCTGCCCCTCCTCGTCGCCGACGAGCAGGTCGTAGATCGGGGCGTCACCGGAGATCCGGGCGATGCGCTTCTTCTCCTGGGCCAGCAGCGGGCGCACCCGCGACGGAGACCCCTCGCCGACCAGGATCACGCCCGGGCGACCGAGCACCCGGTGGACGGCGTCCAGTTGCGTGGTGCCGGCGACGCCGGAGGAGACCTGCCAGTCGCCGCGCATGCCCTCGAGCACCCACGCCGCGGCCCCGGGCTGGCCCTCCACCTGACGGTAGGCCGAGCCCTGCGCGCGGCGGCCGAAGACGATCAGCGCCGCCAGCAGGCCGAGGATGATCGCGAGGGGCAGGAACAGGAACGGCGAGCCGAGCAGGATGCCGATCAGCTCGACGACCGCGACCACCGCCACGAAGGCGATCAGCATGACCCAGGGCAGCTTGGGGTCGTTCTTGCGGGTCAGCGTGTAGGCCTGCTTGATCATGCGGGCCTGGTTGCCGACCTTCTTCAGCCGGCCGACCTTGGGCTGCCCGTCCTTGCCGACCTTCGCCGCCCGCCCGGAGGCCGTGGCGCCGGTCGATCCGCCCCGGCGACGGAAGCGGGAACCAGGCCCGGTGGCGCCCTTGCCGGTGCCGGGCGGCGCGGGGGGATCGGTGGGCCTGCTGCGTGCCATGCCCCCAGGATAGGGGCGCGCGCGGCCGACCCCGAGGGAGTGGCCGCGGCGTCCTCAGATCGAGCGGGTGAGTCCGCGCGCCTCGACGGCCTGCTGGTACAGGCGGCCGGCGCGGTAGGAGCTGCGCACCAGCGGCCCGGCGAGCACGCCGGGGAAGCCGATCTCCTCCGCCGTCTGCTGGAAGCCGACGAACTCGTCGGGCTTCACCCAGCGGACGACGGGGTGGTGCCGCGGCGAGGGACGCAGGTACTGGGTGATGGTGAGCAGGTCGCAGCCGGCGTCGTGCAGGGCCTGCATCGTCTCGACGACCTCGTGCGGCTCCTCACCCATGCCCAGGATGAGGTTGGACTTGGTCACCAGCCCGGCCTCGCGGGCGGCGGTGATGACCGCCAGCGACCGCTCGAACCGGAAACCGGGGCGGATCCGCTTGAAGATGCGCGGCACGGTCTCGACGTTGTGCGCGAGCACCTCGGGCCGGGAGGAGAAGACCTCGGCGAGCTGCGCTGCGTCGGCGTTGAAGTCGGGGATGAGCAGCTCGACGCCGCATCCGGGGACGGCGGCGTGGATCTGGCGGACCGTCTCGGCGTAGAGCCAGGCCCCGCCGTCGGGCAGGTCGTCGCGAGCGACGCCGGTGACGGTGGCGTACCGCAGCTGCATGGTGGCGACGCTCTCGGCGACCCGGCGGGGCTCGTCGGCGTCGAAGTCGGCCGGCTTGCCGGTGTCGATCTGGCAGAAGTCGCAGCGCCGGGTGCACTGGTCGCCACCGATGAGGAAGGTGGCCTCCCGGTCCTCCCAGCACTCGTAGATGTTGGGACAGCCGGCCTCTTCGCAGACGGTGTGCAGGCCCTCGCGGCGCACCAGCGACTTCAGCTCGGTGTACTCCGGGCCGGTCTTGAGCCGAGTCTTGATCCACTCCGGCTTGCGCTCGATCGGGACCTGGCTGTTGCGGACCTCGAGACGCAGCAGCTTGCGGCCGCCGGGCGCCATCGGGGTGTCGGTGGAGGGGGTCGGGGCCACCGTCTCGCTCATGATCGACCACGGTACCCCCGCAGACAGCAGCGCCCGCCTCGGTCGAGGCGGGCGCTGCCGGTCAGGGGCGGTGCGAGGTCAGGACGCCGGGTTGCGCGGGTCCTCGGAGTCCGAGCCGATCCCGCCGGAGGCGGTCTGCGGCTGGTCGTTCGGGGACGCCGTAGCCGTGTCCAGCGCCGGGTCGTTCGCACTGGTCGCGGCGGTGTCAGGAGTGTCGGGGCCAGGGGACTCCGTCGGCGCCGACTGCTGTGCCCACGAGCCGGCATCGGTGTCGGGCGGGGTGGCGTCGCCGGGCGTCATCTGGGCGCTGGAAACGGTCTTGGACATGGGTACGGGGTCCTCTCGGTAGCTGGGCACGGGCCCGTCCCCGGTGGGAGCGGGGGTCCACAGGTCGTCGGAGCCGCTGCGGCGGCGCAGCACCCCCGCGACGGCCGCGGCGATGCCGAGGACGGCGAGCAGCCACGGCCACCGCCGTGGCCGGCTCTCGATGCCGGCCTTCCACTTGACCCCCTTACCCGCCTTGGCGGCCTTCCTCTCCAGTTCGCGGCGCTTCTTCGCAGCCTGTTTGCGGGCCGCGGCGGTGCTGGCGGTGAGCTCCAGGCGGCGCAGGTCGAGCTCGTCACGAGCGCTGGTCAGGCCCGAGGCGAGCGACTCGCGGGTGCTCTCCAGCACCGGGGTGACCGCCTCGCGGGCGGCCAGCACCCGGGGAGCGGTGTAGGCCAACGTCGCGGCCTGCGCGGCGATGAGCCGGGGGACGACGTCCTCCACCAGCGTCTTCTGCGCCGCGCCACGGGCGGCCTCGACGCGCGGGGCGAGGTCGGCGGCGGTCTTGGCGGCGGCGGCCTGCGCGGCGGTCACCGCGGCGGCGAGGTGTGGTGCGGCGGCCTCGCGCGCGGCCTCGACACGGGGGCCCAGTGCCTCGCGGGTGGCGGCGACGCGGGGGGCGATGGCGTCGAGGGCGGCGTCCACCCGCGGGCCGATGGCGTCGCGGGCCGCGTCCACACGAGGGGTCAGCGCGTCGCGGGCGGCCTCGACGGCGGGCGCGGCCACGGCCGCCGCGGCGGCCACCTTGGGCACGACTGCGCCCTTCGCGGCGTCCAGCGCCGGGCCGGTCGCCTCACGAGCGGCCTCCACGCGCGGTACGACCTGCTCCGCCGCTGCCTTCCGGGCCTCCGCCACCGCCGTCCCGATGTGGACGAGGCCCTCCTGGAGCTCCTCGCCGATGATCTGGCCGTGCGTCTTCTTGCGGAACACGGGATGCACCTCCGGTTGATCGTGTCGGCGGCCATCCTGCCCGCTCACCGCGGACGGCACACCCCGGGTGGGGTCTGCGCGCGACGGCGCCACCGGGCCGGTCGGGGCGGCGTCGGCGGGTGCCGCTGTGCGTCCCCACCGGACCCCGGCAGGCGCCCTCCACGTGCCGCCCCAGCTGGGGCTGATGCAGTGGTTACAGCGGCTGTACCGCCATCCAGGCCGGGGCCTCGAGCCACCTGAGGAAGGCGTCCACCGGCATCGGACGGGCGATGGCGTATCCCTGCGCGGTGTCGCACCCCAGCGCGGCGAGCGCGGCGGCCGTGTCGACGTCCTCCACGCCCTCCGCGGTGAGCGTGAGTCCGAGGTCGTGGGCCAGGGCCACGGTGTGCCGGACGATGGCTGCGGCCCGGGGGTCGCGTCCGACGTCCTGGGTGAGGCTCCGGTCGAGCTTGAGCTCATCGGCCGGCAGGTGGCGCAGGTAGGCCAGCGAGCTGTAGCCGGTGCCGTAGTCGTCGATGGACGTGCGGACGCCGAGGCGGCGGAGCTCGCCGAGCACGGTGCGCCCGCGGTCGGGGTCGGCCATGAGGGTGTCCTCGACCAGCTCGAGGGTCAGCGCGGCAGCCGGCAGGCCGTGCCGTGCCAGCGCGCGGGCGACCTTGGCCGGTAGGTCCAGGTCGGTGACGTCGGCCGCCGAGAGGTTCACCGAGACGGGCACGCGGCGGTCCGGCCACCAGCGGGCCACCGCCGCGAGGGACAGCTCCAGCACGGCGTCGGCGAGCGGGCGCAACAGGCCGGCCTGCTCCGCTGCGGGGAGCAGGGCGGCGGGGGAGAGCAGCCCGCGGGTCGGGTGGTGCCAGCGGACCAGCGCCTCGACGCCGACGACGCGGCCCTCCCCGAGGTCGACCTGCGGCTGCAGGTGGACGGCGAGCTGGCCGCCATCCTCCAGCGCCGTCCGCAGCTCCTCCATGGTGTGCAGGCGGTCACCGGTACCGCCGTGCGGGTCGGGGACGTAGGCGCGGACGCCGTCCCGGCTGACCTTGGCGGCGTACATCGCGACGTCGGCGCAGCGGAGCAGTTCCTGCACCGTCGCCGCGGGGACCGGGGCGGTGGCGACGCCGATGCTCACACCCACGTGCAGCCGGATCCCCTCGACCGAGAACGGCTGCAGCAGCAGCTCCCGGATCCGGCAGGCCCGTTCGTGCGCCTCGTCGAGGGAGACGTCGGGCAGCAGGACGGCGAACTCGTCGCCGCCGAGCCGGGCCAGGCGGTCGTCGGCGCACAGGGCCGCGCCCAGCCGCGGGCCGATCTGGCGGAGCAGCTGGTCGCCGGCCGAGTGGCCGAGGCTGTCGTTGACCTCCTTGAAGCCGTCGAGGTCGAGGAGCAGCAGAGCGGCCGGGTGGCGGGCGGTCGCGGTGACCAGCAGCCGCTCGGCCTCGCCCAACAGCGCCCGCCGGTTGGGCAGTCCGGTCAGCTCGTCGGTGCGCGCCTGCTCGCTGACCTCGTTGAAGGAGCCGACCTCACGGAAGGTGACCGCCGTCCGGGCCAAGGCAGCCACGACGCACGCCACGGCGAGCCAGGCGGCCGCGGACGGGCGACCGCCGGAGCCGACGGCGAGGACCACGAGACTGGCCAGGTTGCACGCCAACGGGACGGCCAGGACCCGCCAGCCGACCCGCGTCGGTGTCCGTGCACCGGCCGCCACCGACGCGCGGACAGCGTCGGCGTGGGTGCTGTGCGCGGCCAGGGCGATGAGCGCCATCGCGGTGAGCCAGGTGAGGTCGAGCGGTCCGCCTTCGACGTAGACGCCGGCGGTGGCCAGGTCGAGGAAGACGATGTCGCCGACCAAGTTGGCCGCGATGCCGGCGCCGAGCAGCAGCAGCGTGCGGTCCCGCCGGACGCCCAGGATCGCGCCCACGGCGACGAGCAGGGCGAGCAGGACGACGTCAGCGACGGGGTAGGCCAGGCTCGTCAGCACCGCGGCCGGGCTGCCCTCGGTCAGCTGGAGCGCCGGGCCGAGGAGGGCGGCGACCGCCACGGCGGCCGCGCCCAGGGCCCCCACCACGCCGTCGAGCCACATGCTGGCGTGGAAGCGCGGCACCCGCGCGCGGATCAGCGCAACGAGGGCGACGTAGAGCGGCAGGTAGTAGCCGAGGTAGAAGACGTCGGCGATCGAGGGGAACGGCTCCTCGGGCATCCGCGCGATCACCAGCGTGTAGACCAGGTTGCCGACCACGCCGAGGACGAGCCCGAGAGTCATCGACCACCAGGCCAGCCGGTCGCCGACGGTCCGCCGGGCAGCGGACGTGCACACGACCGCCGCGCCCACGTACACGGCGTTGTAGAGCACGAGGTCGTAGACGAGACTCCAGAGCTCGCCGTCCGGCCGGTTCCACACCCCGGTGGAGAACAGGGCCAGCGCCGCCAGCGTCACCGTCAGGGCACGACGGGGCGGGGCGGCGGTCGACGAGGTCGGTGGCACACCACCGTCTTCGGCCGGTGCCGTTCCGATCTCGATCCCGGACCGGAGCCGCGTGCCCCGTGCGGGTGAGGCGCGGGGGCGGCGCGCGGTAGACTCGGGGCGTGACCAGGTGGCTCCTCCTCGCGCGGCCGTGCTGACCTGAGACCTCCAGGCAGCACGGCGACCCCTCCTGCGCGAGGGGTCTTTTCATGTCCGCCGCCGGTACGAGCACCTCGAGGACCCAGGAGCACGACGATGAGCCAGACGGCCGACCAGCCAAGTGTCGAGCAGGCGGCGGGCAGCCCTGACGAAGGGGTCCCGCCGCATCGCTACACCCCCGCCCTGGCGCAGCAGATCGAGCTCGCCTGGCAGGACCGCTGGGAGGCCGAGGGGACGTTCCACACCCCGAACCCGACCGGCCGGCTCAGCTCGGGCTTCGAGCGGGTCGCCGACCGGCCCAAGTACTTCGTGATGGACATGTTCCCGTACCCCTCGGGCACCGGCCTGCACGTCGGCCACCCGCTGGGCTACCTGGGCACCGACGTCACCAGCCGGTTCCGCCGCATGGACGGCGCCAACGTGCTGCACCCCATGGGCTACGACGCCTTCGGCCTGCCCGCCGAGCAGTACGCCGTCCAGACCGGGCAGCACCCGCGGGTCACCACCGAGGCCAACATCGCGGCCATCCGGGCGCAGCTGCGCCGGCTGGGCGTCGACCACGACGACCGCCGCAGCTTCGCCACGATCGACCCGGGCTACTACAAGTGGACCCAGTGGATCTTCCTGCAGATCTTCGGCTCCTGGTTCGACGAGCGGGCCGGGAAGGCCCGCCGCATCGAGGAGCTGGTGGCCGAGCTGGATGCCGGCACCCGCGAGCCGGCGCCGGGCACCAACGGGACCGGCCGGGCGTGGGCCGAGTTGGACGACGTCGAGCGGCGCAGGGTCGTCGACGCCCACCGGCTGGCCTACCTGCACCAGGCACCGGTGAACTGGTGCCCGGGCCTGGGCACCGTGCTGTCCAACGAGGAGGTCACCCCCGACGGTCGGTCCGAGCGGGGCAACTTCCCGGTGTTCCGGCGTCCGCTGACCCAGTGGATGATGCGGATCACCGCCTACGCCGAGCGGCTGCTGGCCGACCTGGACCGGCTGGACTGGTCGGACTCGGTGAAGCAGATGCAGCGCAACTGGATCGGCCGCTCGACCGGCGCGCGGATCGGCTTCTCGTGCGGCGAGGAGTCGATCGAGGTCTTCACCACCCGGCCCGACACCCTGTTCGGCGCGACGTACATGGTGCTGGCGCCGGAGCACCCGCTGGTCGAGACGCTGACCGCCGCCGCGTGGCCCGCCGGCGCCGACCCGCGGTGGACCGGTGGCGCGGCGACGCCGGGCGAGGCGGTGCGGGAGTACCAGCGGCAGGCGTCCCGCCGCTCGGAGCTGGACCGCCAGGACGCCGGCCGTGAGAAGACCGGCGTCTGGCTGGGCGTCACCGCCGTCAACCCGGTCAACGGCCGCGAGCTGCCGGTGTTCATCGCCGACTACGTGCTGACCGGCTACGGCACCGGCGCGATCATGGCGGTGCCCGGCGAGGACACCCGCGACTGGGACTTCGCCGAGACCTTCGGGCTGCCCGTCGTCCGCACGGTGCAGCCCCCCGCCGACTGGGACGGCGGTGCGTGGACCGGCGCCGGCGCGATGATCAACTCGGCGAACGACGAGGTCTCGCTGGACGGCCTGGACAAGGCGACCGCGATCGCGACGATCACCGACTGGCTGGTCGAGCACGGCCACGGCGAGGCGACGACCACCTACAAGCTGCGCGACTGGCTGTTCAGCCGGCAGCGCTACTGGGGTGAGCCGTTCCCGGTCCTGTACGACGAGGACGACCTGCCGGTCGCCGTCCCGGACCCGATGCTGCCGGTGCTGCTGCCGGAGGTCGACGACTACTCGCCGAAGACCTTCGCCGACGACGACGCCGACTCCGTCCCGGAGCCGCCGCTGTCGCGCGTCACCGAGTGGACGACGGTCGAGCTGGACCTGGGCGACGGGCCGAAGAAGTACCGGCGCGAGACCAACACGATGCCCAACTGGGCCGGCTCGTGCTGGTACTACCTGCGCTACCTGGACCCGGCCGACGACGCACAGATGGTCGACCCCGAGAACGAGCGGTACTGGCTGGGCCCGCGCGAGCCCGGCGACGTCGGCGGCGTCGACCTGTACGTCGGCGGCATGGAACACGCCGTGCTGCACCTGCTGTACGCCCGGTTCTGGCACAAGGTGCTGCACGACCTGGGGTACGTCAGCAGCGAGGAGCCCTTCCGCCGGCTGGTCAACCAGGGCTACATCTCCGCCTACGCCTACACCGACGAGCGCGGCTTCTACGTGCCCGCGGCCGACGTGGTCGAGCAGGACGGCCGCTTCCTGTACGAGGGCAGGCCGGTCAACCGCGAGTACGGGAAGATCGGCAAGAGCCTGAAGAACATGGTGACGCCGGACGAGATGATCGGCGCCTACGGCGCCGACACCTTCCGGGTCTACGAGCTGTCGACCGGTCCGCTGGACCAGTCGCGGCCGTGGGAGACCAAGGCCGTCGTCGGGTCGCAGCGGCTGCTGCAGCGGATCTGGCGCGTGGTCGTCGACGAAGAGACCGGGGCGGTGCGCGCTGCCGACGTCGAGCCCGGCGAGGACACCCTGCGCGCCCTGCACCGGACCATCGCGGGAGTCCGTGACGGGTTCGACACCCTGCGGTTCAACATCTCCATCGCGCGGATCACCGAGCTGACCAACCACCTGACGCAGGTCTACGGCGCCGAGCGCCCGGTGCCGTGCTCGGTCGCCGAGCAGCTGGTGCTCCTGGTCGGGCCGCTGGCTCCGCACGTCGCCGAGGAGCTCTGGTCGCGGCTGGGCCACGAGGAGTCGCTGGCCTGGGCGCCGTTCCCAGAGGCCGACGAGCGCTGGCTGGTCGAGGACACCGTCCAGGTCGCCGTCCAGGTCAATGGCAAGGTGCGGGCCCAGGTGACGGTGCCGGCGGACGCCGACGCCGCCGCGCTGGAGACGGCGGCGCGGGCCGACGAGAAGGTCGCCGCGCACCTGGACGGCAAGACGGTGCGTCGCGTCGTCGCCGTCCCCGGCCGGCTGGTCAACTTCGTCGTCGGCTAGGGAAAGGACCCCGTCCTCCTCACCCCTCGTGAGCTCGGGGCGAGCCTCGGGACGGGACCTCCGTCAGAGGCTGAGGACGGCGCGCACCGCCTTCTCGACCGGCTCGAGGGCCTCGCTCACCGGCACGTCACGGCCGAGCTCGGCCGACAGCGAGGTGACGCCGGCGTCGACGATCCCGCAGGGGACGATCGCGCCGAACGCGCCGAGGTCGGGGTCGCAGTTGAGCGCGAAGCCGTGCATCGTCACGCCGCGGGCCACCCGGATCCCGATCGCGGCGATCTTGCGCTCGGGGCGGCACCGGCTGCCCGGCCCGACGGGGTCCGCGGGCAGCCAGACGCCGCTGCGCCCCTCGACCCGCCCGGCCTCGACCCCGAAGCCGGCGCAGACCTCGATGAGGGCGCCCTCCAGCCGGCGGACGTAGGCGACGACGTCGACCGGGTCGGGCAGCGCGACGATCGGGTAGCCGACCAGCTGGCCGGGGCCGTGCCAGGTGATCTTCCCGCCGCGGTCGACGTCCACCACCGGCGTGCCGTCCTGCGGCCGCTCGTGCGGCTCGGTGCGTTTGCCCGCGGTGTAGACCGACGGGTGTTCCAGCAGCAGCAGCGTGTCGGGGCCCTCGTCGGCGACCCGGGCCGCGTGCAGTGCCCGCTGGCGCTCCCAGGCCTCCTCGTAGGGGACCGTGCCCGCCCGGACGACCTCCAGCTCGCTCACGGCACCCAGCCTAGACAGAGGACCCCTCTGCCTCCCACCGCCCGCAGGCTCGCGGCGGGCCCCTACGGAGGGGCCGCCGTCCTCCCCGCACCTCGCTGGCGCTCGGCGCGGGTCCCTCCAGGAGGCCAGGACGGGGCTCTTCTTCAGCGGAGGCGGCGGGGGTCGATGCGGGTCTCGACCGCGGTGCCGTCGGGTCCGCGTTCCACCCGGTAGGCGGCCTTGTCCGGCCGGTCGGCGACCGCCTCGACCAGCTGGGTGCCGCGGTAGACCAGGCCCACGCCGTCGTCGGTGGCGTGCCCGCCGGGGAGCGTGCCGTCGGCGACCAGCCGGTGGTACAGCGGGCGGCGCTGCTCCTCGGAGTCGTAGTGGACGCCGTTCGACGTTGGGATCAGGCCCAGCCCATTGGTCACCGGGCGCAGGTCGGGGCCGTAGGAGTCGGTGGTGCCGCCGACGTGCCAGCACAGCGAGCCGGCCGACACCCCGCCCAGCACGACGCCGGCCTCCCACACCTCCCGGAACACCTCG
>DASQNB010000637.1:0-2661 GCA_035645175.1 Geodermatophilus sp. | reverse complement strand
GGTCGGCCTGCGCTGGCGGCTGGACCACGTGATGGCGTAGCGCGACCTGCTCGACGAGGTGGAGGACGAGCACCCGGACACCTGATTCCTGCGGCAGCTCGTGCTCTGCCCACGATGGTGGGCAGAGCACGAGCTGCCGGGGATCCGCCCTGTCGGTCTGCCGAGACGCGGACGCCCACGACGAGCACCCCGAGGAAGACCGCGACGACGAGGGCACCGACCCCTGCGTCGTCGTCCGCCACGGCGACAGCCTCACCGGACTCGGCGACGGCGGGCGCCCCCACGGGCCGACGTCCGCCCGGACGGGGGACGACGGGAAGCCGGTGGGAGACTGGTGGGGATGGACACCGCCCCGCACGACGACACTCCCACCGGCCCCGGCGAGCGCTGGTCGGAGGACATGGAGCTCGCTCCGGCCCACCCCGGCGACCGGAGCCGCACCGACGCCTCGGCGGAGGGGGAGCGGCTGCAGAAGGTGCTCGCCCGCGCCGGGGTCGGCTCCCGCCGCGTCGTGGAGAACATGGTCGACCAGGGCCGGATCAGCGTGAACGGCAAGACGGTGACCGTGCAGGGCATGCGGGTCGACCCGGAGCGCGACAAGATCGCCGTCGACGGCTCCCGCATCGAGCTGCGCGACGACCGGGTGACCTACGCGCTGAACAAGCCCTCGGGCGTGATCACCGCGATGAGCGACGACCGCAACCGGCCGACCATCGGTGACATGGTCGGCGACCTGGCGCCCGGCCTGGTGCACGTCGGCCGCCTCGACCAGGACACCGAGGGCCTGCTGCTGGTCACCAACGACGGCGAGCTGGCCCACCGGCTGGCCCACCCCTCCTACGAGGTCAAGAAGACCTACCTGGCGCAGGTGTCGGGCTCGGTCCCGCGCGACACGGCCCGCCGGCTGCGCAGCGGGGTCGAGCTCGAGGACGGCCCGGTGCGGGTCGACTCCTTCACGGTCGTCGACACCCACGCCGGCCAGTCGGTCGTCGAGGTGGTGCTGCACGAGGGCCGCAAGCACATCGTGCGGCGGCTGCTGGCCCACGTCGGGCTGCCGGTGTCGCGGCTGACCCGCACCGCCGTCGGCCCGATCCGGCTCGAGCGGATGCGCAGCGGGTCGATCCGCCGGCTCTCGCGCGCCGAGGTCGGCGCGCTCGAGGAGACCGTCGGCCTCTAGCCCAGCCAGGCCACCGGGTCGGCCAGGACGTCACCCAGCGCCCGCAGCGCCGCACCCGTGGCGCCCGCGGCCGGCAGGCCGGGAATGGCCTCGACCACCGGGCGGCGCCACCGCGCCGAGAGCACCCGCCGGCCCAGCAGCTCCTCCAGGCGCGGGCGCAGCGGCTCGGCGAGCGCGGCCAGGTGCCCCCCGAGGACGACGGCCGGCAGGTCGAGCACGTTGACCACGCCGGCCAGCGCGATCCCCAGCGCGTCGGCCGCGGCGTCGAGGGCCCGGCGGACGTCGGGGTCCTCGGCGCGGGCCACGACGTCGACCGGCGGGGTGTCCAGCGGCAGCCCCGCGGCGGTGAGCAGCGCGTGCCGCCCGGCGTACTGCTCCAGGCAGCCGGTGGAGCCGCAGCGGCAGGCCGGCCCGGCGGGGTCGACGCACACGTGGCCCACCTCGCCGGCCCACCCGGCGCTGCCGGTCACCACCCGCCCGCCGAGGACGGCGGCCCCGCCGATGCCGATCTGCCCGGAGAGGTAGAGGAAGTCGCGCAGCGGACCGGGTCGCCCCGGCGCGGTCTCGGCGACGGTGCGGGCGGCCAGGTCGGCCTCGTTGCCCAGCACCGGGCGCAGCTCCGTCGGCAGGTGCGCGGTGAGCAGGTCGGCCGCCGGGACGTCGGACCACCCCAGGTTGGGCGCCCGCAGCAGCGCGCCGGCGGCGACGTCCACCAGGCCCGGCAGGGCCAGTCCCGCGCCGACCGGACGGAGTCCCGCGGGCATCCCGGCCAGCAGCCCGGCGGCGAGCACGCCCAGCCGGGCGAGCGTGTCCACCGGGTCGCTGCCGACGAGGTCGTCCTCCTCGACGCGCTCGGCCACCACCCGGCCACGCAGGTCGAGCACCCGGGCGGCGAGCAGCCCGGCGTCCACCTGCAGGCCCAGCGCGCCGACCCGCGCGCCGGGCAGCAGCGGGGTGGCCGGCCGCCCGCGCCGCGGTGGGGCCGGCCGCTCGCCCTCGTCGAGCAGCCGGCCGGCGACCAGCTCGTCGACCAGCCGGGCGGCGGTGGCCCGCGTCGTCCCGGTGCGGACGGCGACGTCCGCGCGCGACAGCGGGCCCTCGGCGCAGACGGTGCGCAGCACGAGGGCGAGGTTGCTGCTGCGCAGCGTCGACTGCCGCGCCGCGGGGGTCGGCGTCACCCCTTGAGGCTAGCCAGCCCGGCCGTTATGTTCTACGGCAGAACAAATTCGATCGAGGGAGATCGCATGACCGCGCCGCAGCCCACCGAGGACGACCGGTTCACCTTCGGTCTCTCGACGGTCGGCTGGCAGGCCCGCGACCCGTTCGGTGACGCCACCCGCCCGGCGCTGGACCCGGTGGAGAGCGTGCACCGGCTCGCCGAGCTCGGCGCGTACGGCGTCACCTTTCACGACGACGACCTGATCCCGTTCGGCAGCGGTGACGCCGACCGCGCGAAGCACGTCGAGCGGTTCAAAGCGGCGCTC
>DASQNB010000636.1:0-7220 GCA_035645175.1 Geodermatophilus sp. | reverse complement strand
GGCCACGTCGGCCGCCGGGGCCTCCTCGCGCAGGACGCCGCCGAGCAGCCCGGCCAGCCCGCCCAGCCACACGGCCATCGCCGCGACGTGCACGGCCGCGGCGACGACGGCCAGGCCCGGCCAGGGGCCGGCGACCGGGTGGCCGACGACGGCGAACGTGCCGACGAGGGCGACCGCCAGCACCGCACCGGCGAGCACCTCCGACCGCGTCGGGCCGCCCCGCCGCCAGACCGTCCGCAGCAGCCCGGCGAGGCCGAGCACGAGGAGGAACCGCACCCAGTGGGCGGTGCCGTTGGCCGAGGCGAGGGTGGCGACCAGCAGCGCGGGGTCGACGATCGACCCCGGTCCGCTGCCGGCGGCGTAGGGGCCCTGCAGCAGGAAGGACAGCGCCGCACCCGCGGCGACCGCGGCCAGCCCGCCGGTGACCATGCGGCGCAGCCGCGCCGAGGCCCAGCCGGCCGGCCACGCGGCCAGGAGCAGGACGGGGACGCCGAGGCCCAGGGACAGCCCGGCGAAACCCAGCCAGCGGGCGGCCGGCAGCGCCGCGGCGACGACCGGGTCGGTGCCGCCCGCGCCCGCGGCGGCGTCCGTGGGGACCAGCTCGCCGTTCCCCACGACGAAGGAGAAGGCACCGGAGATCGGGTGCGAGTCGGCCGAGACCACCCGGTAGGTGACGAGGTAGCCGTCGTCGGGCAGGTCCCCGCGCAGCGGGACGACGACCGCGTCGCCCTCGACCGAGGCCGCACCGGTGTCCACCCGCTCCCCGGAGGCGTCGAGCACCCGGGCGTACCCGGCGCCGAGCGACACGCCCTCGGTGAAGGTGAGCGTCACCTCGTCCGGAGCCTGATCGAGCCGGGCACCCTCGCCCGGGTCGGTCGACACCAGCTCGGCGTGCGCGGCGGCCGGCGGCGCGGTCGCCACCCCCGCCCCGAGCCACAGGCCGAGCAGGGCCAGCAGGAGCAGCAGCGCCCCAGGCGCCCGGCGCGTCATGCCGGCACCCGCTCGCGGCCGACCGCGGGCAGCGCCCGGCGGCGGCGTCCCCGCCAGGCGACGGTGCCGACCAGCGCCACGCCGGCGAGCAGCAGCAGGTGGGCGGCCGCGCGGTCGGCGTGCACGTGCCCGGCGCGCAGGTCGGCGACGGTGAGGGCGGCGAGCGCTGCTGCGAAGGTGCCGAGGAAGGGCAGCGCGCCCGCGGCCAGCCGGGGGACGGCGGCGACGGCGAGGAAGGCCGCGGCGATGCCGAGGTTCCAGGCGCCGGTCTCGTGGGCCATGTGCAGCGGCGCGCTCATCGCGCCGCTGCCGGCGACCAGGGAGGGCCAGGCGAACGCGGCCTGGGCGACGCCCACGGCCAGCAGGCCCAGGCGCAGCGCGGCGGTGGCCAGCCGGGTACGGGCGGCCGCAGCGGTGCCGGGCAGCTCGCGGGGCAGCGCGGCCAGGACCGTCGCCGTGAGGTCCGGCACGGCCGGCGCGGGGGCCAGCCGGGCGCGGCGCGTCACCAGCTCGGCCTGCCGGGCCCACGCCGAGCAGCCGGGGCACGCGGCCAGGTGCGCGTCCAGCTCGCCGGCGGGCAGGCCGGGCGACTCGCCGTCGAGCCGGGCGGAGACCGCCTCGCGGTACGGGGTGCACTGCATGATGGGGTGGTCGTCTCCCGGGGCCGGCTGGTTCCCCCTTCTTCCGGGTGACGCCAGCGCGACGGTCAGCCGGGAGGATGGGCACGTGGACGAGCTGGAGCGGCTGGCTGCGGCCGCCGTCGACGGCGACCCCCTCGCCGCGGCGGCGCTGGTGCGCGCCACCCAGTCCGACGTCTGGCGGCTGTGCGCGGCCCTCGGGGACCGGCAGTCCGCCGACGACCTGACCCAGGAGACCTACCTGCGCGCCTTCGGGTCCCTGCACCGCTTCGAAGGCCGCTCCTCGCTGCGCACCTGGCTGCTGTCGATCGCCCGGCGGGTCTGCGCCGACGCCGTCCGGTCCCGCCGGCGCCGCCGGCTCACCCTCGTGCGGGACGACGCCGACCTGGAGGCCCTCGGCACCGGCGACGGTGCCGACCGGGTGGGCGAGGGCGCCGCGGTCGCCGACCTGCTGGCCCGGCTGTCCGCCGACCGCCGCGAGGCCTTCGTGCTCACCCAGTTGCTCGGGCTGCCCTACGCCGAGGCCGCGGAGGTCGCCGGCTGCCCGGTGGGCACCATCCGGTCGCGGGTGGCGCGGGCACGGGCCGACCTGGTGGAGGCCCTCGGCGAGGACGACGCCGCGACCGCGCACGGCTGAGAAAGGACCCCCTTGCCCCCCGCCACTCGCAAGCTCGCGCCAGGCCCCGTCCAGAGGCTCGCCGCGAGCTTGTGAGCGGTGAGTAGGACGGGGTCCTTCTGCCTGCAAGGGGGCCGGCCGTCCCACTGGCCGGGACCGCCTTTGGGCATATCCCCATCGATCTGGTAGACATTGCCCCGTGGCGGCGACGACTGTGCTCCTCGTGGGGCGGATCCACGTCGACCTGCTGCGCGTCTGCACCGCCTGCTGTCCGGGCTGCTGACCCCCTGCGCTCCGCGCACCTCCTCGCTCGTCCCGCGCTGCGCTGCACCTGCTCGCGCGCCCGCGGCCCTCCCGGATCCGGAGACCCCAGCCCGTGAAGACGCTCGTCCTGCTCGCCCTCGTGGGCCTCGGTGCGCAGCTCGTGGACGGCAGCCTCGGCATGGCCTACGGCGTGACGTCGACCACGCTGCTGCTCGCGATCGGCACCAACCCGGCCGCCGCGTCGGCCACCGTGCACTTCGCCGAGATCGGCACCAGCCTGATGTCCGGCCTCGCGCACTGGAAGTTCGGCAACGTCGACTGGAAGGTCGTCGCCAAGGTCGGCGTCCCCGGCGCGGTCGGTGCCTTCATCGGTGCGAACGTGCTCTCCAGCCTCTCGACCGAGGTCGCCGCCCCGGTCATGTCGCTGATCCTGCTCTCGCTCGGCGTCTACCTGCTGGTGCGCTTCACCCTCCGCGGGATCGACCGCCGGCACCTCGGCAAGCCGGTCCGCAAGCGGTTCCTGGGTCCGCTGGGCCTGGTCGCCGGCTTCGTCGACGCCACCGGTGGCGGCGGGTGGGGCCCGGTCGGCACGCCCGCGCTGCTGGCCAGCGGCCGCATGGAGCCGCGCAAGGTGATCGGGTCGATCGACACCTCGGAGTTCCTCATCGCCGTCGCCGCGAGCCTGGGCTTCCTCGTCGCGCTGGGCTCCCAGGGCGTCGATGCCACCTGGGCGCTGGGCCTCCTGGCCGGGGGGCTGGTCGCCGCACCGCTCGCGGCGTGGCTGGTCCGGCACGTGCCGCCGCGGATGCTCGGCTCGCTGGTCGGCGGCATGATCGTGCTGACCAACACCCGCACCCTGCTGCGCAGCGACTGGATCGACGCCTCCGACCCGGTGCGCTACGCGGTCTACGCCGTCATCGCGGCGATCTGGGTCGCGGCCGTCGTCCACTCCTTCCGCGAGTTCCGCAAGGACCGCGCGCTGGAGTCCGCCGACGCCCTCGCCGCCGAGGCGGCCAGACTGCGCGACGAGATCGACCTCCCGGCCGACGGCGCGGACGCCGCGGACCTGCGGCGCGACATCAGGGCCGGCCGGCCCAGCGACCCTCGCGACTGAAGAAGAGCCCCTGGACGGGGCCAGGGGTCCCGCCCGGCAGCTGCCGGGCGGGACCTCTCGCCGTTCAGCGGCCGGCCAGCAGCGCGGCCTCCAGCTCGGCCGGCAGCCCCGGCCGGGGCAGGCCGTGCGGCGGGGGCGGGAGCTCGTCGACGCCCTGCAGCCAGGCCCAGGTGTCGGCGACGGTCCCGGCCAGCGGCCGGCCGGGCAGGTCGAGCTGCCGCGCCCGGCTGGTGTCGACGTCCCAGGCCGTGCGGGCGAGCTCGGCCGGCAGCCACAGCGGCAGGTGCAGCCACGGCTCGACGCCGGCGGCCAGCAGGTCGGCCTCCGGGACCGGCACCCACTCCGCGTCGCCGCCGGTCACCTCCCGGCACAGGTCGAGCAGTCCACCGAGGGTGGTCATCCCGACGGGGCCGGTGGCGTTGACCGCGCCGGACACCCCGCGCTCGGCCATCTCCACCAGCCAGCCGGCGAGGTCGCGCACGTCCACGAGGGCGATCGGCTGGGCCAGTCCCTCCGCCGGGACGACGACCCGCCCGCCGCGTGCGATCCGCTGCAGCCACCAGCCCAGCCGGTGCACCCGGTCGTCGGGGCCGGCGATCAGGCCGGCCCGCGCGGTGAGGAACCCCTCGCCGACCGCGGCGCCGATCTCCCGCTCGGCGAACGCCTTGACCGGCCCGTACTCGTCGTCGTCGGTCTCCCAGGTCGGCTCCGCGTCCTCCGGGCCCATCGGCCCGGGCCAGTTCGCGTAGGCGTTGAGGCTGCTGACGAAGGCGTATCCCCGGACACCGCCGAGCACGGCTGCGGCGTTGCGAGCGGCCGCCCGGGTCTGGCAGGAGGTGTCGACGACGAGGTCGGGCAGCTCCCCGTCCAGCGCGGCCGGCAGCGCGGCGGGGTCGTCCCGGTCGCCGTGCAGTGCGCGGACGCCGGCGGGCGGCTCACCGGAGACCCCGCGGGTGAACGTGGCCACCTCGTGGCCGCGGTCGAGGGCCGCCGTCACCACGTGCCGGCCGAGGAAGTGGGTGCCGCCGAGGACGAGTAGTCGCATGCGCCCAGCCCAGCCCAGCCGCTCCCCCGCCGTCCACCCGGTTCGCGCACGGCGCAGCAGGCCCCGTCCCGGGCCCCGCCGGCCTGGTGACGCACTGGAACGGCCACCCTTCAGGGCCCCGCGCCTAACCTGGTGACGTACTGGAACGGCCCCCTGCAGGGTCCCGCCACGAGCCTGCGAGTGGTGGGGGGCAGGGGGTCCTTGCTCAGACCGCCCGGGTGTAGGGCAGGCCCGGCACCTGCGGCAGCGGGGTCGACCGGGCGGCGGCCAGCACCATCTGCGGGGAGCGCGGCAGGCCGCGGCGGGTGCACAGTCGCAGCGCCCGCGCGCCGGTGATGACGTCGGTCTCCGGGGGGACGACGAGCAGGTCGGCGCGCCGGGTGCCGCCGGCCCAGGTCAGGCAGACCACGCCGGCGTCCATGCTGCGGAAGCCGCCGGTGCGGACCACCCGGCCGCCGACGACGACCTTGCGCGGCGCCGGCGACCAGGCCTCGAGGGCGTAGGTGAAGCGCTCGATGTGCAGGCCCCGCTTGTCCAGCGCCGCGACCAGCTCGGGTAGCTCGACGGCGAGGTCGCGGGTGCGCGGGAACCAGGCGCCGTCGAAGGCCTGCTCACCGGATCCCGCGTCGCTGCGCAGGCTGACCCGGACGTCGATGCCGCCGCGGTGCCCCTCGGCCGCCAGCGTGTGCCGGGTGGTCCTCATCAGCGTCGTGCCTCCTCGTCGATCCCCGGGCCCGCCGACACGGCCCCGAGGAGAACGTAGGCAGTCGAGGGGGCGGGTCCCGGTGAGCGTGTCGCGGGCGGGTCGGCGTCCTCCGGCCGGTCATCACCGCTGGTCACGGACCGGTCACGACGCCCCGCCCTGCCGGCCACTCCCGCGGAGGTGCACCGTGCCCCTCCGCGGGAGTGCGCCGGCACTCAGCGCGTCAGCTCGAACACCGTGGTGCTGTCGTACTCCTCGCCCGGGCGCAGCACCGTCGACGGGAAGTCCGGCTGGTTCGGCGAGTCGGGGAAGTGCTGGGTCTCCAGCGCCAGCCCGTCGCCCTGCCGGTAGATCCCGCCGCCGGTGCCCACGAGCGTGCCGTCGAGGAAGTTGCCCGAGTAGAACTGGATGCCCGGCTCGGTGGTGGAGATGGTCAGGGTCCGGCCGCTGTCCGGGTCGTGCAGCACGGCGGCCTCCTCGAGGGCGTCCTCGCTGTCGGAGCCCTCCCGCGCGCCGTCGTCGGTGCGGTCCAGCGCCCAGTTGTGGTCGTAGCCCTGCCCGTAGAGCAGCTGCTGGTCGGCCTCGCGGATGCGCTCGCCGATCGCGGTGGGCTCGCGGAAGTCGAACGGGGTGCCCTCCACCGGAGCGACCTCGCCGGTCGGGATGAGCGTCTCGTCCACCGGCGTGTAGCCGCTCGCGTTCAGCTGCAGCTCGTGGTCGTAGACGTCGCCGGAGCCCTCACCGGCCAGGTTCCAGTAGGTGTGCTGGGTCAGGTTGACGACGGTGGGGGCGTCGGTCGTCGCCTGGTAGTGCACGACCAGTCGCGACTCGGCGTCCAGGATGTAGGTGACGGTCGTGGTGAGCGTGCCGGGGAAGCCCTGGTCGCCGTCCTCGCTGACCAGCTCGAGCTGCAACGCGGCCAGCTCGTCGTCGCTGACGTCGGTGGCGGTCCAGACCCGCTCGGAGAAGCCCACCGGCCCCCCGTGCAGGGTATTGGGGCCGTCGTTGAGCGGCAGCTGGTAGGTCTCGCCGTCGAGGGTGAACCGCCCCTCGGCGATGCGGTTGCCGTAGCGGCCGATGAGCGAGCCGAAGTAGGGGTCGTCCTCGGAGACGTACCCGTCGAGGTCGGCGAAGCCCAGGACGACGTTCTCCACCTCCCCCTCGGCGTCCGGGACCTCCAGGGTCTGGATGACGCCGCCGTAGGTGAGCACGCGCATCGTCGTGTCGCCGTTGCTCAGGGTCCAGCGCTCGACCTCGGTGCCGTCGGGGGTGGTGCCGAAGGGCTCGACGGTCGTGCTCGGACCGCGACTCCCGCTGTCGTGGTCGTCACTCACGTCACCGGTCGCGCCCGCCGGGGAGGCGAGCCCCCCGGCCACCAGGCCGGCGCCGAGCACGGCCACCAGCGAGCGTCGGCGCCGGCGCGCCCGCCGGGTGGAGCGGTGGGACGGGGCGGGGTGTGGCTCGGGCATGGGGACTCCGGTGTCCGTGGCGGTCCACCGGCGTCGTCGCACGGTGGCAGGACCACAGCCGAGCCCGCCCCCTGGGACGGCGTGCGCTCGGCCCCCCGTGGTGCGGCCCCAGACGCCGCCCGACCGTAGGGAGGCACCCGAGGGGTGTCAACGGACCCCCGCCTCCCGGGCCAGGACGCACGAGAGGCCCGTCCGACTGGCGGACGGGCCTCTCGGGTGCCCCGGGAGGGGCCTCGCTCACACGGGCTTGGGCTTGCGGTTCTTCGCCTTGCCGCGCTCGGTCTGGTCGAGGACCACCTTGCGGATGCGGACCGTGGCCGGGGTGACCTCGACGCACTCGTCCTCGGCGCAGAACTCCAGCGCCTGCTCCAGGTTCAGGAT
>DASQNB010000635.1:0-2259 GCA_035645175.1 Geodermatophilus sp. | reverse complement strand
TCGGACTCCCGCAGTCCGGCGGCCGCGAGTGCGGCCGGCAGGCCGTCGTCGTGACGCTCGAAGGACGCGATGGCGCCTCCGGCCACGCGGAAGCGCGCGGCGACGACGGCCCGGCCGCGCTCGGCCCCCGTCGCCGGGTCGACCCAAGTGGCGTCCTGCTCGACGACGACGGCGCCGTCGGCTCCGCAGAACCAGCGCAGCGGGCGGGCGCTGAACCCGGCGCGCACCATCCACGGGCCCAGGACCTCACGTCCCCGCACGCTCCCCCGCGGCCCGACGACCTCGACGTCCGGCGCGCACAGCGCCCTGGCGGCCGCGGCGTCGGCGCGGTCCACCGCCTCCAGCCAGGCCTCGACGACCGCGAGCTGTCCCGTCACGACGGAGACCGTAGCGGCCTCTGCATGGGGAGCGGCTCCTCCGGGCACTTCGAGGACCCGTCCGCAGTCGACCGGTAGGAGCACCCCGTGACGACCACCCGCACCCGCCGCTGGCGCCTCGCCGCCGCCGGCATCGCCATCGCCGCGACCTCGTTCACCACCGCCGCGTGCGGCTCCGACGTCGTGGACGACGGCGTCGAGCAGGAGGTCGAGGACACCGGCAACGAGGTCGAGGAGGAGGTCGACGACGCGACGAACGAGGAGGACGACGGCTGACCCGACGCGCGGGTCCCGCGGCCGGCGCGATCCCTCCGGCCGCGTGACCGCTGTCCACGCGGGGTACGGCGGCCGCTCGTGAGCACCGACGCGACCACCAGCTCGGCGACCCGCGCGCAGCGGCTCGACCGGCTGCCGTTCACCCGGGAGCACGGCCGGCTCGTCGTCGGGTCCGGCCTGGGCTGGGCGCTGGACGCGATGGACGTCGGGCTCATCTCCTTCGTGATGGCCGCGCTCGCCGTCCAGTGGTCGCTGACCCCTTCCGAACTGGGCTGGATCGGGTCGATCGGGTTCGTCGGGATGGCGCTGGGCGCCACCCTCGGCGGGCTGCTGGCCGACCGGATCGGGCGGCGGCAGGTCTTCGCGCTCACGCTGCTGGTCTTCGGCCTGGCGACCGGTGCCGCCGCGCTGGCCTGGTCGGTGGCCTCGCTGCTGGTGTTCCGCCTCCTCATCGGGCTGGGGCTGGGCGCCGAGCTGCCGGTCGCCTCGACGCTGGTCAGCGAGTACGCGCCGGCCCGGATGCGCGGCCGGGTGGTCGTCGCGCTGGAGGCGTTCTGGGCGGTCGGCTGGCTGCTGGCCGCGCTGATCGGCTACTTCGTCGTCCCCCGGAGCGACGCCGGCTGGCGGTGGGCGCTGGCACTGGGCGCCGTCCCCGCGCTGTACGCGGTGGTGGTGCGCCGTGGGCTGCCGGAGTCGGTGCGCTTCCTCGAGCTGCGCGGCCGCACCGACGAGGCCGAGGCCGCGGTGCGCCGCTTCGAGTCGGCGGCCGGGGTCGCCCCGGTGCCCTCGGCCGCCCCGCGGCCGACCCCGGCGCCGCGCCCGGGCACGCTGTGGGCCGCGGGCTCCCGCCGGCGGACGGCGGCGCTGTGGGCGGTGTGGTTCGGCATCAACTTCGCCTACTACGGCGCCTTCATCTGGCTGCCCACGCTGCTGGTCGCCTCGGGCTTCTCGCTGGTGCGCTCGTTCGGCTTCACGCTGCTGATCACGCTGGCCCAGCTGCCCGGTTACGCCGCCGCCGCGGTGCTCGTCGAGCGCTGGGGACGGCGACCGACGCTGATCGTCTTCCTGCTCGGCTCCGCGGTCGGCGCGGGGGCGTTCGCGCTGGCCGCCGGGGACACCGCCGTCCTGGTCACCGGCATGGTGCTGTCCTTCTTCAACCTGGGCGCCTGGGGTGCGGTCTACGCGGTGACGCCGGAGGTCTACCCCACCGCGCTGCGCGCCACCGGCGCGGGTGCGGCCGCCGGGTTCGGCCGGATCGCCTCGATCGCCGCACCGCTGTGCGTGCCGCCGCTGCTGGCCGCCGGCGGCAACGGCCTGGTGTTCGGCACCTTCGCCGCCTTCTTCGTGCTCGCCGCGCTGGCCGCCGGGGGGCTGCCCGAGCTGCGTGGCGAGTCGCTGGAGGCCGCCCCGGCCTGAGTGCAGAGGACTCTTCGCACAGGGTTGTGGTGCGCCGGGACCGGGTGCTGCAGCGGCTCCTGGTGATCTCCTTCGCGACCGGTGTGGCGCTCATCTCGATCGAGCTGCTCGGCCCGCTGCACGTCGCCGGTCTCGCCGGCGGCCGTACCGAGGGAGCGGCGGTGTTCGGCGTGGTCATGGCGGTGTCCTT
>DASQNB010000634.1:0-1614 GCA_035645175.1 Geodermatophilus sp. | reverse complement strand
GACGACGATGCCGGCGTCCGCGGTACCGCCGCTCCCGACCGGGGGGCAAACGTCACTTCCTCCCCCGCGCACCGCGAGAGGGAGTGCGGGGGAAGAGGGCTTCGTCGGTTCGACTGGTTGATGACGCGACCTAGTGGTCCGTCACGGCTGAAACGTTAGTGGCGGGGATCCTGCTGGGACCGGGGGGCGACCCGCGTCCCCGCCCAGGAGGCCCCGCCGTGGCGTACCCGTACCGCGTGTTCCTAGACGACGAGCAGCGGGCCCACCTCCGGACGCTCGTCGGCTCCGGTTCGGCCCCGGCCCGGATGCTGACCCGCGGCCGCGTCCTGCTCAAGGCCGACCACGGCGAGGGCGGCCCGGGCTGGTCGGACGCCGCCATCGCCGGCGCCCTGGACGTCCACCCCGGCACCGTGCAGCGGATCCGGCGGCGGTTCGTCGAGGAGGGCTTGGCGGCGACGCTGGAGCGCAAGCGCCCGGACCGCGTGTACGAGCGCCGGCCGGACGGCAGGCAGGAGGCCCACCTCGTCGCCCTCGCCTGCGGTGCGCCGCCGGACGGGCACGCCCGCTGGTCGCTGCGCCTGCTGGCCGACGAGTTGGTCCGCCTGGAGGTGGTCGGGGCGGTCTCCCACGAGACGGTCCGGCGGGCCTTGAAGCAAACGACCTCAAGCCCCACCTGAGCGAGCAGTGGTGCCTGGCGCCGACGGCGGACCCGGCCTTCGTCTGGCACATGGAGGACGTGCTGTCGGTGTACGAGCGTCCCTACGACCCCGCCCGCCCCGTGGTCTGCCTCGACGAGACGAGCCGCCAGCTGCTGGGCGAAGCGCGGCTGGCCCTCCCGCCGGCCCCTGGCCGCCCCGCCCGCCACGACCCGGAGTACGTCCGCTGCGGGGTGGCCAACGTCTTCCTCGTCACGGAGCCGCTGCGGGGCTGGCGGGAGGTGACGGCGACCGAGCAGCGGACGCGCCTCGACTGGGCGCACTGCGTCCGGCGTCTCGTGGACGTCAGCTACCCCGAGGCCGAGCGGATCGTGCTGGTCATGGACCAGCTGAACACCCACTCCCCCGCCTCCCTCTACGCCGCCTTCCCGCCGGCCGAGGCCAAGCGCCTCGCCGACAAGCTGGAGATCCACCACACCCCCAAGCACGGCTCCTGGCTCAACGTCGCCGAGCTGGAGCTGGCCGTCCTGGAGCGCCAGTGCCTGCGCCAGCGCTTCGGCGAGCGGGCGGCCCTGGCCGCGGCGGCGGCGGCCTGGACGGCGCGGCGCAACGCCGCCCGGGCCGCGGTCGCCTGGCAGTTCACGACCGCCGACGCCCGGACCAAGCTCCGCCGGCTCTACCCACCGTTTGAGGCGTGACGCACCACTAGAGCCTGTTATGGACTTCGGAGGACCGTCCCGCGCTTTACGGCGCCCGCGACAGGCGGCCCGCGCAGGAAACGAGGCGGCCGGCGCGATCCGTCCCGAGGCGCGGTGGAGTTGGCGCGACAGAGAACGCGGGTGCCCGGCACCATCCGGACGTGCCAAGCGGCACGGGCAGCGAACGGAGGCGATGGCGCTACGGGCCGTGGTCAGGCCGCGAGGGCCTTGTCTCGGTCGCCACCGATCCGCGGAAGGTC
>DASQNB010000633.1:0-29027 GCA_035645175.1 Geodermatophilus sp. | reverse complement strand
CAGCGGCCGCAGGCGATGTTGAACGGCACGCTGACGATGTCGCCGACCTCGAGGAACTCGACGTCCGAGCCCTTCTCGATGATCTCGCCGGTGATCTCGTGGCCCAGGACCAGGCCCTGGGGCGCCGTTGTCCGCCCCCGGACCATGTGCTGGTCACTGCCACAGATGTTGGTGCTGACCGTCCGCAGGATGACCCCGTGCGGGGTCTTGCGGCCGACGTTCGCCGGGTTGACCCCCGGGCCTTCCTTCAGTTCCAACCCGGGGTAGTCCAGGTCGGCGACCTCGACCTTGCCCGGTCCCATGTACATGACCGCCTTGTTGCCTGCCACGGACGCTCCTCTCCCAGCGGCCGGCACGCCTCTGTGCCGGCCGTGTCCGTCCCCGCGTCGATCGACGCGGACGCCCCGTCCACGCACGGCGGGACCGACGGGGTCGCCGGGCACCCTGACCGCCGTGGCCGGGTCTGCACCCCCCACGACCCCGTGGCCCGGTCCGGTACTCGTCGGCCGGACGGAGCTCACGGGGCTCGGAGGGAGCAGGCACCGAGTGTGGTGCGGACCACCCGGTCGGGCACCGCAGGATGGGCGACACGCCGCGGATCACGGCCTGTTGACACGTAGCGTGGTCCGTCGTGCTCGTGCTGCTGCCACCGTCGGAGACCAAGGCCCCGGGTGGGGACGGCGGCCCGCTCGACCTGGCCACGCTCTCCTGGCCCGAGCTGACCGACGTCCGCGCCCGCCTGGTGGAGACGCTGGTCGAGCTGGCCGGCGACCCGCCGGCCGCCCGGGCGGCACTGGGCCTGTCGGCGGGGCAGGACGACGAGGTGGCCCGCAACGCCGGGCTGCTCGGCGCCCCGACGGCGCCCGCTCTCGAGCGCTACACCGGCGTCCTCCACTCCGCGCTCGACGTGCGCTCGCTGACCCGCGCGCAGCGGGCCCGGGCCGACCGCCGACTGGCGGTCGGGTCGGCGCTGTTCGGCGTGGTCCGCAGCACCGACGCGATCCCCGCCTACCGGCTGTCGGCCGGCTCGGTGCTGCCCGGGCTGCCGACGCTGCGCGCGCTGTGGAAGCCGGCGCTGGGCCCGGTCCTCGCGGCCGTGGACGAGCTCGTGGTCGACCTGCGCAGCGGCGCCTACGCCGCGCTCGCCCCGGTGCCCGGCGCGGTGACCCTGGATGTGGTCAGCGAACGCCCGGACGGCACCCGCGCGGTGGTCAGCCACTCCAACAAGGCGCACAAGGGCCGGGTCGCCCGCCTGCTGGCCACCACGACCGGCGAGCCGGGGGACGTCGTCCGGCTGCGGGCCCTGCTCCGGCGGGCTGGGTTGCACGTGGAACACGACGGCGACACCGCGCTGACCCTCGTCGTCCCGGCGCGCAGCCGACACGCCGAGTGACACGCTCTGTTGCCACTGAGGTGATCTGCGTCGGGATCGTTGCACCCAACCGAGGTGCCATGACATAACTTCAAGGACGCGTGGGCCCGAACAGCGGGGCTGCCGGTGGCCTCGGGGCACCCCGGCCGGGCGTCGACAGTGGAGAGGTACCGGTGGAGGGATCCCCGCGGCAGCGTGGTGCCGTGCGCCCGTCCGACGTCGAGCTGGCGGCGGAGGCGCTGCGCAGCGACCCCGCACGCGTCCGCGCCGCCCGCCGGCTCCGCGTCGCGCAGAGCCGTTCCCCCGCCGTCGACCGGCTGGTCGAGCTGGCCGCCCGCCTGCTCGGCGCCCAGGCCGGTCAGATCTCGTTGCTGGACGACGTCCAGTCGATCGCCGGGGTGGCCGGACTGCCCCCGGGCAGCGCGACCCGCCAGACCGGCCTCACCGACACCCCCTGCACGCTGGCCGCGGCCGGCGCCGACGTCCTGGCGATCCCCGACGCGCGCGTTGACGCGCGGGTCCGCTCCATGCCCGCCGTCGTCAGCGGGATGGTCCTCGCCTACCTCGGCGTCCCGCTGGTCGACAGCGCGCGGAACGTCGTCGGCACCCTGTGCGTGTTCGACCCCGCGCCGCGGGAGTGGTCGGACAACGACGTGGCGACGCTGCGCCAGCTGGGGGCGTCGGCGGTGACCGAGCTGGAGTACGCAGCTCTCACCGGGGAGTTCGAACGGCAGCACCTGCGCTGGCGGCTGGCGATGGACGCCGGCGGCGTGTCCACCTTCGACTGGGACCTGCGCACCGGTGAGCTGGTCTGGGACGAGCCGCTGATGGCCGTGTTCGGCTACACCCTCGACGACTTCGACGGCACGATCGAGGCGTTCAACCGGCGGCTGCACCCCGACGACCTCCCCCGGGTGAGCGAGGCGCTGCGCGCCTGCATCGAGGGCGTCGGCGACTTCGAGGCCGAGTACCGCGTCGTCCGCCCCGACGACGAGACCCGCTGGGTGCAGGCCCGCGGCCGGGCGCTGGCCGGCCCGGACGGGTCCACCATCCGGGTGCTGGGCGCGGCGTACGACACCACCGAGGACCGCAACGGGGACGTCCGCGTCAGCCGGGTGCTCGAGGCCATGCCGGCCGGCTTCTACTCGCTGGACCACGAGTGGCGCTTCACGCACGTCAACGCCCAGGCCGAGCGGCTGCTCGGCCGCCGCCGGGAGGAGCTGCTCGGCCAGGTCATCTGGACGGCGTTCCCGGCCACGGTCAACAGCGTCTTCGAGGAGAGCTACCGCAGCGCCGTCCGGACCGCGCAGCCAGTCAACTTCGACGCGTACTACCCGGCGCCGCTGGACGGCTGGTACGAGCTCCGCGCCTGGCCCAGCCCCGAGGGCCTGTCGGTCTACTTCCTCGAGGTCACCGAGCGGAAGCGGGCCCGCGACCGCGCCGAGCGGTCGGCGCAGCGGCTGGCCCTGCTCGCCCAGGTCAGCGCCGAGCTGGCCGGCACCCTGGACGCGCAGGCCGCCACCAGCCGGCTCCCCCGGCTGGTCGTCCCGGGGCTGGCGCAGTGGGCCATCGTCACCGTGGTCGACGCCGAGGGCCGCCCGCGCGACGTCGGCTGGTGGCACGCCGACCCATCGGCCCGGGCGCTGGTCGAGCGCTACGCCGCCGTCCGGCTGGACGCGATGCCGGCCACCTCCCCGGTGGCCCGGGCGCTGTTGGCGGGCGAGGAAGTGCGTGCCGACGCCGAGGACGTGGCCGCCCTCCTGCCCGGTGGCGAGGCGCAGGACCTGCTGGCGGCACTGGCGCCCGGCTCGGCGGTGTGCCTGCCGCTGCGCGGGCGGGGCCGCACCCTCGGCGTGCTGACCCTCTACTACGGCCGCGGCGAGCCGCTGTCCCGGGAGGACCTCGCCACCGCCCAGGACGTCGCCGACCGGGCCGGCCTGGCCCTGGACAACACCCGCCTCTACGCCCAGCAGCAGCAGTTGGCCGAGGGCCTGCAGCGCAGCCTGCTCACCGAGCCGCCGGAGCCCGACCACGCCGAGATCGCCGTCCGCTACCTGCCCGCGGTGGAGGCGGCCCGGGTCGGCGGCGACTGGTACGACGCGTTCATGCAGCCCAGCGGGGCGACGATGCTGGTGATCGGCGACGTCGTCGGCCACGACACCGAGGCGGCTGCGGCCATGGGTCAGCTGCGCGGGCTGCTGCGCGGCATCGCCACCTACAGCGACGCCTCGCCGGTCGAGGTGCTGCGCGGGCTGGACGCCTCGATGGCGGTGCTGCAGACCCACGTGCTGGCGACGGCCGCCGTGGCCCGGTTCGAGCAGACCGAGGACGAGCGGTGCCGCGGCGTCACCCGGATGCGCTGGGCGAACGCCGGGCACCTGCCGCCGCTGGTGATCAACCCCGACGGCAGCGTGGCCGAGCTGGCCGCCTGGAAGGGCGACCTGCTCCTCGGCGTCGACCACGAGGTGGTGCGGCAGGAGTCGGTGGTGACCCTCGACCGCGGCGCCACGGTGCTGCTGTTCACCGACGGCCTCGTCGAGCGGCGCGACGCCGACCTGGACGCCGGCCTGACCCGCTTGCGGGAGGCGCTGCCCGAGGTGGCCGACCTGCCGCTGGAGCAGCTGCTGGACGAGGTGCTCGAGCGACTGGTCGACGGCCGGCCCGAGGACGACGTCGCGCTGGTCGCCGTCCGGCTGCACCGCCAGGACCGGCCGCGGCCGGCCGAGGCGGGACCGAACATCGTCCCGGACATCGTCCCCGCCGACCCGGCCGGCTAGCCGCGGGGGCCCGCGACGTCCTCGCCCGCGGGGGCGGACGGGGGCGGGCGGGGGCGGCCCCGCCGCCCTCGGGTCTGGAGCGGCGGGGCCTGACCGCCGGGAGCTCCCGGGAGGCGTCGGCGGCTGATCAGGAGTGTTCCGGGGCGCCCGGTGCGGAAGCGACCGGGTACGGGCCGCGGGAGGGCACCGGGTGGCGATGTCGGGTCGAGGAGTGGGGGCCGGAGGCCTCCGCGACGAGGCCCGGGGGGCGCTCAGCGGGACCGCGGGAGGGCACCGGGTGGCGGTGT
Organism: Geodermatophilus sp.; assembly: GCA_035645175.1. Taxonomy (GTDB): domain Bacteria; phylum Actinomycetota; class Actinomycetes; order Mycobacteriales; family Geodermatophilaceae; genus Geodermatophilus. Next base: position 24,591 of record DASQNB010000633.1, on the reverse strand, counting down.
CGTCCGGTAGGACGACGATGTCATCGTGACCACCACCACCGACGAGCTGTGCCTGCGCCCGGCCACTGAGCTGGCGGCGCTGATCCGCTCCCGGCAGCTCTCCGCCCGTGAGCTGACCGACGCCTGCCTGGCGCGCATCGCCGAGTTCGACGGCCGGGTCAACGCGGTGGTCACGCTGGACGCCGACGGTGCCCGGGCCGCGGCCGACGCCGCCGACGCCGCGCTGGCCGGGGGCGAGGAGCTCGGTCCGCTGCACGGGCTGCCGGTGGCGCACAAGGACACCCACGCGACCGGCGGCATGCGCACCACCTGGGGCTCGCCGCTCGCGGACACGGTGCCGGCGGACGACGAGCTGGTGATCGCGCGGCTGCGCGCGGCCGGGACGGTACGGGTCGGCAAGACCAACGTGCCGGAGTTCGCGGCCGGCTCGCACACCTTCAACCCGCTGTTCGGCGTGACGCACAACCCGTACCGGCACGGGCTGTCGGCCGGGGGGTCCAGCGGGGGCGCGGCCGCGGCGCTGGCGGCCGGGTTCGTGCCGCTCGCCGACGGCAGCGACTTCGGCGGCTCGCTGCGCAACCCGGCAGCGTTCTGCAACGTCGTCGGGCTGCGGCCCACGCCCGGGCGGGTGCCGACCTGGCCCGCGGCGATGGCCTGGTCGCAGCTGTCGGTGCAGGGTCCGATGGGTCGCACGGTGGCCGACGTCGCGCTGGCGCTGTCGGCGATGGCCGGGCCGGACCGGCGGGTGCCGATCGCCCTGGACGACCCCGGCGCCCCGTTCGCCGCGCCGCTGCCCGAGCGCCTCGACGGGCTGCGGGTGGCCTGGGCGCCGGACCTCGGCGGCCGGGTGCGGGTGGACCCCGCGATCACGGCGGTGCTGTCGGCGAGCGTGGCGGTGTTCGAGGACCTCGGCGCCACCGTGGATGCCGACTGCCCGGACCTCTCCGGCGCCGACGACGTCTTCGGCACGCTGCGGGCGTGGGTGTTCGACGCGACCTTCAGCGACCTGGCGCGGCAGCACCCGGACCGGCTCAAGGAGTCGATCCGGTGGAACGCCGCCCTGGGTGCCCGGCTGACCGGTGCGGACGTCGCCCGCGCGGAGATGGCGCACACGGCCCTCTACGAGCGGGTGGTCGGCTTCTTCGACCGCTACGACGTCCTGCTGGCGCCGACGACGCAGGTGCTGCCCTTCCCGGTGGAGCTGGAGTACCCGACCGAGATCGCCGGGGAGCCGCTGGAGGACTACCTGGCGTGGATGCGGTCCTGCACGCTCATCACGCCGACCGGGTGCCCGGCGCTGTCGGTGCCCGGGGGCTTCACGCCCGACGGGCTGCCGGTGGGACTGCAGGTCATCGCCCCGCCCCGCGCCGACCGGCGGGTGCTGGAGGTCGGGCACGCCTTCGAGCAGGCGACCCGCTTCGGTGAGCGCCGTCCGCCTCTCTGACGCCGTCTGCACCCGTCTGGCGTCGACGCCAGACAGCCGTAGACGGCGCTCGACGTCCCGTCAGCGCGGCTCCCGCACGCGGCCCGACGGCTCCACCACCCGGGCGGCGAACAGCGGCAGGCCCGGACCCTCGAGGTGGTCCAGGGCGACCGGCCGCCCGGCCAGGGCGAGGACGAGGTCGACGGTGCGGCCTCGCACGAACGGTCCCTCCCCCGCCGCGAAGGGCCCGTCCGAGGCCTCGAGCCGCAGACCGGCCACCCGCCGCTTCGACGGGACCGTGAAGTTGCGCGCGACGTAGAACCGCGCCACCCGCTCCAGCGCCGCGGGTGCGTACGCGTGGGTGATCCCGAGCGGACGGCGGACGTCCTCGCCGTGCACGACGGCCTCCCCCAGCCACGCGTCGACGTGCCCGCTCGGCGCCGTCCGGCTGTCGACGACGGCCCGGAACCGCCGGAGCGTCTCCTCGGGTGTGCTGCCGAGCTGCTCGCGCAGCCGCATGTCGACCATCCGGTCGACGTCGAAGCGGCACCGGGCCAGGCCGGCGAACCAGCGGGCGGGACCCGAGCTCGCCCCGGCGGTGAGGTGGGCGACGACCTCCTCGACGCTGAGCCCCGCGCACAGCGACGGCTCCCGCCAGCCACCCTCGTCCAGGTGCCCCAGGTCCGCCGCCAACGCGGCCCGCTCCTCGGCGACCGCCCGCCACGCGTCCGTCATGCTCCCCGCCTCCCGACCGCGGGCCCGCTGCCCGCCACGGGGCAGACCGGCGCCGGCCCCACGACTCATCGGTCGGGGCTCCGCTCGGGCACGGTGCGCCGGGCCTGAGGCCGACCTCGCCGTACCGTCGACCGACCGCGCTACACGCGGCGGCGCAGGCCGCGCAGGGTCCGGACGGCGACCAGCAGCTCGGCCAGCTCCTGCCGGTCCCCCGACGCGATGTCGACCAGCTGCGCCGCCGCGCGCTGCTGCGTGCCGTCCCAGCCGGACACCCAGCGGGCCACCAGCTCGCCGGCGTCCTCGTCATCGCCCTTGCGGCCGGTGAGCACCTCGGCGGTGAGCGCGGCCTGCTCGCCGGTCAGGTCGTCGCGCAGCGAGGCACGGGCCATCGCCGGCCAGCGGCGGTCGCGGGGCAGCGCGACGACCAGCTCGCGCAGCGGCACCAGCGCCAGCCGCTCGGCCACGGCCTGGTGCACCCGCCCGGCCAGCTCGATCGGCGCGCCGGTGCGCTCGGCGACGACGGCCAGGTCCAGCGCCGCCGGCAGCAGCGGCGCCGCGGCCACCTCGGCGGCCAGCGCCGCGGGCACGCCGGAACGCTGCAGCCGCGCCGTCCGCTCGGCGTGGGCCTCGGCCTCGGCACCCAGCAGCCACGACGGCAGCCCGGCCCGCACCGCGGCCACCGGGGCGGCGAACCGGTCCGTCACGGTCCCGAGCGCCGGTGCCTCGTCCGCCGCCAGCTCGGGCAGCCGCAGCAGCCAGCGCGCCGCCCGCTCGGCCAGCCGGGTCGCCTCGGTGCGCAGCTCCACCTGCACCGGCGCGGGCACCCGGTTGTCCAGCGGCCGGACGGCGTCCCACAGCCGGTCGACGTCGAACACCGCCCGGGCCACCGCGTGTGCCCGCACCACCCCGGTCAGCGGCACACCGGTCTCCTCGGCCAGCCGGAACAGCCCCGTCACCCCGGCCACGTTGACCGCCCGGTTCGTCAGCGCCGTCGCGACGATCTCCCGCCGCAGCGGGTGCCCGGTGACCGCGGCGGGGAAGCGGCGGCGCAGCTCGGCCGGGAAGTAGCCGACCAGCAGCTCCTCCAGCGCCGGGTCGTCGGGCAGGCGTGAGGCCAGGACGGCGTCCCCGGTCTCGAGCTTGGCGTAGGCCAGCAGCACCGAGAGCTCCGGGCTGGTCAGCGCCTGCCCGTCGCGCCGGCGCTCGGTCAGCTGCCGGTCGTCGGGCAGGAACTCGACGCTGCGGGTCAGCCGGCCCGAGCGCTCCAGCCGGCGCAGGAACCGCGCGTGCGCGTCCAGCAGGCTGCGCGCGGAGGTCGACTCGACGGCCAGGACCGCGTTCTGCGCGTGGTTGTCGGTCAGGACGGCAGCGGCGACCTCGTCGGTCATCTCGCCGAGCAGCGCCGCGCGGCCCTCGGCGTCCAGTTCGCCGGCCTCGACCACCCGGTCCAGCGCGATCTTGATGTTGACCTCGTGGTCGGAGGTGTCCACGCCGGCGGAGTTGTCGATGGCGTCGGTGTTGACCCGTCCGCCGGTCAGGGCGTACTCGACCCGCCCGCGCTGGGTGAGGCCGAGGTTGCCGCCCTCCCCCACCACCCGCACCCGCAGGTCGCGGCCGTCGACGCGGACGGCGTCGTTGGCCTTGTCGCCGACGTCGAGGGCGCTCTCGGCGGAGGCCTTGACGTAGGTGCCGATGCCGCCGTTGAACAGCAGGTCGACCGGCGCCAGCAGCACGGCGCGGATGAGCTCGACCGGGGAGAGGGAGTCCACGTCGTCGGCCAGGCCGAGAGCGGTGCGCATCGGCTCGCTGACCGGGACCGCCTTCGCCGTCCGTGGCCACACCCCGCCACCGGGGCTGATCAGCGCGGGGTCGTAGTCGGCCCACGAGGAGCGTGGCAGGTCGAACAGCCGCCGGCGCTCGGCGAAGGAGGTGGCGGCGTCGGGCGTGGGGTCGACGAACACGTGCCGGTGGTCGAAGGCGGCCACCAGCCGGATGTGCTCGGACAGCAGCATCCCGTTGCCGAACACGTCCCCGGACATGTCGCCGACGCCCACGACGGTGAAGTCCTGCGACTGGACGTCGAGGTCGAGCTCGCGGAAGTGCCGGGTCACCGACTCCCACGCGCCGCGGGCGGTGATGCCCATGGCCTTGTGGTCGTAGCCGACCGAGCCGCCGGAGGCGAACGCGTCGCCCAGCCAGAAGCCGCGCTCCAGCGACACCGCGTTGGCCAGGTCGGAGAAGGTCGCCGTCCCCTTGTCGGCGGCGACGACGAGGTAGGTGTCGTCGCCGTCGTGCCGCACAACCCGCTCCGGCGGGACGACCTTGCCGTCGATCAGGTCGTCGGTCAGCGACAGCAGCGCGCCGATGAACAGCCGGTAGCAGGCCTGACCCTCGGCGAGCCACGCGTCGCGGCCGGCGCTCTCGGGCGGGGGGTTGCGGACGACGAAGCCGCCCTTGGCGCCCGTCGGCACGATGACGGTGTTCTTCACCATCTGCGCCTTGACCAGGCCGAGCACCTCGGTGCGCAGGTCCTCGTGCCGATCGGACCAGCGCAGCCCGCCGCGGGCGACCGCGCCGAAGCGCAGGTGCACGCCCATCACCCGCGGCGAGCTGACCCACACCTCGCGGGCCGGGCGCGGCTCGGGGACGTCGGGCACCTGCGCCGGGTGCAGCTTGATCGCCAGTGGGCGGGGTCGGGTTGGGGAGTCGGCATAGTACGTCGTCCGGACCGTGGCCTGGACGGCGGCGAGCATCGCGGTGAGCACGCGGTCGGCGTCGAGGGACTCCACCGCGCCGATCGCCTGCCGCAGCGAGGCGACCAGCTCGTCGGTGCGCGCCGCCCGCCCGCCGTCCCGGCCCGGGGAGAAGCGGGTCTCGAACAGCGCGACCAGCCGGGCGACGACGTCGGGGTGGGCGGCCAGCGTCGTCTCCACGTAGCGCTGGCCGAAGGGCAGCCCGGCCTGCCGCAGCCACTGCACGTAGGCGCGGACGACGGTCACCTGCCGCCAGTTCAGCCCGGCCAGCAGCACCAGCGCGCCCAGGCCGTCGTCCTCCGCGTCACCGCGCCACACCGCCGACAGCGCCTCGGTGAACCGCTCGGGCAGCGAGCCGGGGAAGGGCAGGTCGCCGGCCGGCGCGGTGAGCCCGAAGTCGTAGATCCAGGCCAGCGGGGCGCCGATCCGGTCGATCTCGTAGGGCCGCTCGTCGACGATGTCGACGCCCAGGTGCTGCAGCATCGGCAGCATGTCGGAGAGCAGCAGCCGCTGCCCCACCCGGTAGACGGCCAGCCGCGGCTCGGCCGACGTCGCCCCGGCCGGGCGGCGCAGCACCAGGCCCAGCTCGCCCTCGGCCAGCCCGTCGAGCCGCTCGAGGTCCTCGACGGCGGTCGTGGCCGGGAAGTCCTCCTGGTAGACGGCCGGGAAGGCGTCGGCGACCCGGGCGAACCGGCGCTCGGCGTCCGGGCCGTAGCGGGCGGTGAGCGCGTCGGCCAGCTCGTCGGTCCAGCTGCGGACGACGGCGGTCAGCGCGTCCTGCAGCGCGGGGACGTCGACGCCGGGCAGCGTCGTCGGCCCACCCCGTGCCACCGGCGGGCGGACGACGAAGTGCAGCCGGGCCAGGACCGACTCGGTGACCCGCGCGGTGTACTCGATGCTGGAGCCGCCCAGCCGCTCGAGCAGCAGCTGCTGCACCGCCAGCCGGACCTCGGTGGTGTAACGGTCGCGGGGCAGGAAGACGATCGCCGACCAGAACCGGCCGCCCGGGTCCTGCCGCAGGAACAGCCGGGTCTGCCGGCGCTCCTGCAGGTGCAGCACGGCCAGCGCGACCGGCAGCAGCTCGTCGGTGCCCACCTGGAACAGCTCGTCCCGCGGGTAGGTCTCCAGGATCTCGAGCAGCTCCTTGCCGGTGTGGCTGTCGGCCGGGACGCCGGAGCGCTGCACGACCTCGGTCACCCGGCGGCGCACCAGCGGCACCTCGCGGACGGTGTGCGCGGCGGCCGCCGACGGGAACAGTCCGACCAGGCGGTGCTGGCGGGCCGGGCCGCCGTCCGCGCCGGGCAGGGTGACCGTCACCAGGTCCAGCCAGGTGCGGCGGTGCACGGTCGAGCGGGCGTCGGCCTTGGTCACCGCGAGCAGCGTGGTGCCCGGGGCGCCCTCGGGGGCGGTGGCGATGTCGTCGTCCCCGCGCAGCACGCCCAGCCCGCTGCCGGCGATCGGGCGGGCGGTCGTCCGGCCGCCGGTGCGGAACAGGTCGACGTCCCGCGCGCCCAGCAGCACGAAGTTGCCGTCGGTGAGCCAGCGCAGCAGCGCCGCGGCCTCGGCGGGGTCCTCGGCCGGGTCCGCGGACTCCCTCACCCCCGCCCGGTCCAGCCGGTCGGCGAGCTCCAGGGCGCGGGCGCGCAGCCGTCCGGCGTCCTCCTCGACGGCCCGGACGTCGGCCAGCACGGTGCGCAGCCCGGCGACCAGGTCGCCGGTCGCCTCCTCGTCCAGCGGCCCGTCGAGGAGGACGGCCATCCAGGACTCGGCCAGCGCGTCGTCGCCGCAGGCACCGGGCTCGGCGCTGTCGCAGAGCGCGCGGATGCGGCCGGCCACGTCGCGGCGGACCACGAGCACCGGGTGGACGACGTGCTCGAGGCCGAAGCCCTGCCGCACCACCTCGGCGGTGACCGAGTCGACGAGGAAGGGCATGTCGTCGGTGACGACCAGCACCAGGGCGCGCGGTCCGGCGCCGCCGCGGGCGGGCAGCTCCTGGACGTCCACCGTGGCCGACCCCTGGGGGCGCACCTCGGCCAGCCGCAGGTGCCGCAGCGCGAGCGCGGCGAGGTCGGCCGGGTCCTGGTCGAGGACCTCGGCGGCCGGCTCGCTCCAGTAGTAGCGGCGCAGCAGCGCCGGGACGTCGTCGGTGCTGCACCTGGGGGGCAGCCCCGCGCCGCGGTCCAGGGCCGCCCGGGCGGCGCGCTCCAGCAGGCGGCGCTTCTCGTCGCGGGCCGCCTCGAGGGCGGCGAGCTCGGTCGCGGCGGCGGGTGTGCCGTCGTCCGCGGGGGCCGGTACCGGGATCGCCGGGACCGTGCCGGTGGTGCGGGTCATGCCTCCTGACGCTAGTGGAAGGACCCCGTCCTCCTCACCGCTCACAAGCTCGCGGCGAGCCTCTGGACAGGGCCGGGGCGGGGCCCTGCAGGGGGCCGAGCCCGTCCGGAGGCTCGCGAGCTCGCGGCGAGCCTCTGGACGGGGCCGTCGGTGACGGGGCCGCGGCGAGCCCCTGGCCGGGGCCGGGCCGCGGGGTCAGCGGCGCTCGGTGAGCTGGTCGACCACCCAGCCGCCGATGGCCAGGAGCAGTCCGCCGAGGATCGCCGGGCCGAGACCGTCGACCTGCAGCCGGTCGGTCAGGGAGGCGGTGATGCCGAGCAGCGCGGCGTTCACCACCAGCAGGAACAACCCCAGCGTGACCAGCACGAACGGCAGCGACAACAGCCGCAGGACCGGCCCGACGACCGCGTTGACCAGCGCGAAGAGCAGGGCGATCCACAGCCAGGTGCCGGGCTCGCCGAGCGGCCCCTCGGGGTTGGGCACGACCGTGATGCCGCCGAGCACCTGGGCGACGCCCCAGAAGACGGCGGCCATGAGGACGACCTTGACGAGGAACCTCAGCACCCGGTCCACGCTAGTGGCGCTCCCTGCCAGCACCCTGTGTGTCGGACCCTCTACGGGCGTCTAGCACTCCGGGTAGACAGCCCGAGACCCTTCTCGACGACACCCACCCCTCCCGCGGTGGTCATGGGGTCGTTGCCCCCCGCACCGGCGCGTCGTCGCGTGTCACCTGCCACGACCTCCGTGATCGACTCGACGCCGGCGGGGAGGATGGCCGCATGACCCCGCCCCTGCAGCGACCGGCCCTGGTCTTCGACGGCGACTGCGGGTTCTGCACCCGCTCGGCGTCCGTCGCCCGGCGGGTGCTGCCCGCCTACTGCGCCGTCGTCCCGTGGCAGCGGGTGGACCTCGCCGCCGTCGGCACCACCGCGGCGCGCGCCCGGCAGGAGGTGCTGTGGGTCCCGCGTACCGGCGAGGTCCTCGGCGGCGCCCGCGCCGTCGCCGCCGCCCTGCGCGCGGCCGGGTCCGGCTGGGCGCTGCTCGGCCGGCTGCTGCAGCTGCCGCTCGTGGACCGGCTGGCCGACGCCGTCTACCGGGTGGTCGCCGCCAACCGCATGCGCCTGCCCGGCGGGACGGCGGCCTGCGCCCTGCCCCCGCGCGCGGACGACGAGCGCCCCGCCGCCTGACCCGGGATCAGCCGAGCGGGAACGCGTCGGCGACCAGGTAGAGCCCCAGCAGGAACAGCACCCAGGCGACCGTCTCGCCGGAGGCCCGGGACAGCCAGCCCTCGACCCGGGTGAGCACCGGGGTGAGCCGCTCGTGCAGCGCCACCCGCAGGGCCAGCAGGAGCAGCGCGGGCAGGACCATCACCAGGCAGTACCCGGCCAGGACGCCGACGGCGGGCAGCGTGCCCAGGCCGGACGTCGCCAGCAGCGCGACCGCGGCGAGGTACGGGACCATCGAGGCGGACTCGATCCCGACGGCGACGACGGCCAGGGTGACCACGGAGCCGGCCGGCCCGTCGCTGCGCGCCCGGTCGCGCCAGCGGGCCAGCCGGCCGGGTCCCCTCGCCGCGCGGGCCGCCTGGCGCCGCTCCTTCCCGGCCTTCGTCCACGGCTCGACGGTCAGCCCGAGGACGAGGAGCACCGCGCCGGCGACCAGCTGCAGGACCCGCCCGCCGGTGCTGTCCAGGGCCGCGCCGAGCGGGCCGGCGAGCTCGGCCACGCCCAGGACCAGCAGGACGCCGATCAGCAGGTAGGAACCGGCCACCGCGCCGAGGAAGGTCAGGATGCGGCCCACCCGGACGTGGCCGGGCGCCAGCATCAGCCACAGCGGCAGGACCAGCGTGCCGGCGCTCGTACTGTCGACCAGGGCCAGCGCGACCAGCGACAGCAGCAACCCGACGTCCACCCGTCCCCCTCTTCCAGCACGACCGTGCTGCCAAACGGCAAATTAGCACAGTCGTGCTAGAAAAGACCGTGCCCCGGATCGTGGACGCCGACCAGCGGCGCAGGGAGCTGACCGAGGCCGTCTGGCGGGTGATCCGCCGGGACGGCGTCGCGGCCGCCTCCGTGCGGGCCGTCGCGCGGGAGGCCGGCACGTCGATGGGCGCCCTCCGGCACTGGTTCGCCACCCAGGACGAGCTGCTGCACTTCGCGATGACCCTGGTGATCGAGCGCGCGCGGGCCCGGGCCGAGGCGGTCGCGGCCACCGGTGGACCACTGGTCCCACGCCTGCTCCGGGTGCTCGAGGAGACCCTCCCGCTGGACGACGAACGCCGCGCGGAGGCCGAGGTGTGGCTGGCCCTCTGTGCACGCGCGCTGGTCGACCCCTCCCTGGCCGAGCTGCGTGACCGGTCGGCCGCCGAGCTGCACGCGTTCTGCACCTGGGTGGTGCAGGCCCTGGTCGCCGACGGGACGGCGCACCCCGACCTGGACGTCGACCTGGAGGGCGAGCGGCTGTACGCCGTCCTCGACGGGCTGGCCGTGCATGCGGTGACCCGCCCGTCGGCGCTGCCGCCCGACCGCGTGCGGGAAGTGCTGGCCGCCCACGTCGCCGCGCTGGGTGACAGGCGCTAGGTCGCTCTACCCACGTCTACCGCGCGGGCTAGACGACCCCATACGGTGGTCGACATGGACCCCGTGCGAAACCCCTACGCGCCCGGCGCCGGTCAGCGCCCGCCCGAGCTGGCCGGGCGGGACGCCGAGCTGTCGGCGTTCGACGTCGTCCTGGAGCGGATCGCGCACGGCCGCCCGGAGCGCTCGCTGGTGCTGACCGGGCTGCGCGGCGTGGGCAAGACGGTACTGCTCAACCAGCTGCGCTCGGCGGCGATCAGCCGCGGGTGGGGCACCGGCAAGATCGAGGCGCGGCCGGACCAGTCGCTGCGCCGGCCGGTCTCCTCGGCGCTGCACATGGCGCTGCGCGAGCTGCGACACCCCGACCAGGAGTCGATGGAGGCCGTCCTCGGGGTGCTCAAGGCGTTCGCGCTGCGGCAGGCAGCGGAGTCGTCATCCCACCCACCCCGGTTGCGCGACCGCTGGCAGCCCGGCATCGACGTCCCGGCGTCCAGCGGCCGCGCCGACTCCGGCGACATGGAGATCGACCTGGTCGAGCTGCTGAGCGACGCGGCCGGGCTGGCCGCCGACGTCGGCAAGGGCGTGGCGCTGTTCATCGACGAGATGCAGGACGTGCAGGCCGACGACGTCTCGGCGATCTGCGCGGCCTGCCACGAGCTCTCCCAGCAGGGCGCACCGCTGATCGTCGTCGGCGCGGGGCTGCCGCACCTGCCCGCGGTGCTGTCGGCGTCCAAGAGCTACTCCGAGCGGCTGTTCCGCTACCTGCGCATCGACCGGCTGGACCGGCCGGCCGCCGACCGGGCGCTGCTCGCGCCGGCCGAGCGGGAGGAGGTGACCTTCGAGCCCGAGGCGCTCGACGCCCTCTACGCCGCCGCCGACGGCTACCCGTACTTCGTGCAGGCCTACGGCAAGGTCACCTGGGACGTCGCCGCCGCCTCCCCCGTCACCGCCGCGGACGTCGCCATGGCCGCGCCGGTCGCCGAGGCCGAGCTCGCCGTGGGCTTCTTCGGTTCGCGCTACGACCGGGCCACCCCCGCCGAGCGGGAGTACATGCACGCGATGGCCGAGCTCGGCGGACCGGCCGGGGCGGCGGTGTCCACCTCGGAGGTCGCGGTGTCGCTGGGCCGCAAGCCGGCGTCCCTCTCCCCCGCGCGCGACTCGCTGATCAAGAAGGGGCTCGTCTACTCCGCCGAGCGCGGCCAGATCGCCTTCACCGTCCCGCACTTCGGCCGCTACCTGCTCAGCCACCCGGACTGAAAGAGGACCCCCTTGCCCCCCGCCACTCGCAAGCTCGCGGCGGGACCCTGCAAGGGGGCCGCCGAGCGTCAACCCGGCAGGAGGAAGGCGTTCAGGTCGGCCGCGACGTCCTCCGGGCGCTCCCAGTTCGGGCAGTGGCCGGTGTCGGGGTACACCCGCAGCTCGCCGTCCGGCAGCGCGGCCAGCAGCCGGTCCTGCTGGGCGCGGTCGAACAGGGCGTCGCGGTCGCCCCACAGCACCAGCGTGGGCGCGGTGACGTCGCGCAGCCGGTCGCGGTCGTCGGAGCGGACCAGCCCCTCCCAGGAGTCCCGGTAGACCCACCCCGGCGCCTTGCGGCACTCGGCGACGAGCGCGTCGAAGAACTCCGGCGCCACCGGCCGGTGCACGGTGCTGGCGGAGAACTCCCGGGCGAAGTCGTCGGGGATGTCGTCGGGCAGGTCGGCGATCGCCGCACGGATCTCCTCGGCCAGTGCGTCGCCCATCCGGTCGGCCGAGCCGATGAGCACCACCCGGTCGACCCGGTCGGGGTGCTGCTCGGCCACGCGGCGGACGACGAAGCTGCCGTAGGAGTGACCCACCAGGTGCGCCCGCTGCACGCCGAGCGCCTCGCTGAGGTCCACCAGGTCGTCGGCGAACCGGTCGATGGTGTAGCCGGCCGGCGGGCGGTCGGAGTCGCCGAACCCCCGCTGGCTGTAGGCGATCGCACGCAGCCGCGGGTCCAGGTGCGACAGCACGCGGCTCCAGGAGAACCAGGAGTCCGGCCAGCCGTGCACGAGGACGACGGGCGGCCCGGCGGGGTCGCCCTGCTCGACCGTGTGCAGCCGCAGCCCCCCGGGGAGGGTCACGGTGGCGTGGCGGAGCGTCTGCGTCGTCCCGGACACGGGGTCCTCCAGGGAGCCGGCCCCCGTGCAGGCCCACGGTAGGACGGCGACCCCTCGGCCGGAACCGGTCGGCGCGGCGTGGACGGGGGACGACCGCGGTCGGCTCGTCGGCTGCGCGCCGGCCCATCCGGGCGGCCATCTCCACGCACACTCGACCGCCTGTCGGGGCACGGGCTGCGACCTCCGCGGGGTCCAGGCAGTCTGATCACCGTGACCGCCCCCGCCCGTGACCCCGAGCTGATCAGCATCCCGGTGGAGGGCGGCGACCTCGCCGCGCTGCACTGGCCCGCCGACGCCCCCGGCGCGCCCATCGCCGTCCTGCTGCACGGCATCACCGCCAACGCCATGGCCTGGGCGCGGGTGGCCGGCGCGCTGGCCGGCGGGTTCGAGGTGGTCGCCCCCGACCTGCGCGGCCGGGCCGCCTCGGCGGGCCTGCCCGGGCCCTACGGCATCGAGGCGCACGCGGCCGACGTCGCCGCCCTGCTCGACCACCTCGGCGCCGACGACGACGCAGGGGCCGACGCCGCGGTACTCGTCGGGCACTCGATGGGCGCCTTCGTCGCGGCCCTCGCCGCCGCCGGCACCGCCCGCGACCGGGTGCACGGCCTGGTGCTGGTCGACGGCGGGCTGGCGCTCCCCCAGCCCCCGGGCGCCGACGTCGACGCGATGCTCACCGCCCTGCTCGGACCGGCGCTGGACCGGCTGTCGATGACCTTCCCCGACCTCGCCGCGGTCCGGGCCTTCTGGTCGCAGCACCCCGCGGTCGGCCCGTGGGTCGACGTCCCCTCGGTGGCGGCCTACCTGGCGCGCGACCTGGTCGGCGAGCCGCCGGCGCTGCGCAGCGCGTGCGTGCCCGAGGCGGTCCGGGTGGACGGCGGTGACGTGCTGCTCAACGAGCGGGTGCTGGAGGCGACCACCGACCTGCCGGTGCCAGCCACCCTGCTGTGGGCGACCCGCGGGCTGTTCGACCAGACCCCGGGCCTCTACGACGAGGTGCGGCTGGCGCAGCTGGGTCTGGAGCCCAGCGGGATCACCGCCCGCGAGGTGCCCGACACCAACCACTACTCGATCCTCTGGGCGTCGCAGGGCGTCGAGGCGGTCGCCGCCGCCGTCCGCGAGGCCGCCGCGCGCAGCTGACCACGGCGCCGGGCGCCGGCACCCGGGCGGTCGGGCTCTGCGACCGGGCGGTCCGGGTCCGACCCTGTGGCCGTGGGCGACGGAGCCCCCGCGGGCGGACCCGGACCGCAGCGCAACGCGGCGCTGCGCCTTGGCAGCGCGCCCGGGCGCTGCCACGATCCGTGCGCCCTCCCCACCCGTGGGGCGGCGGGGAGGCGGGCTCCGGGGTAGGGGCCGGGGTCGGCCGGCCGAGGGGGGTGCTCAGCATGGTGACCCCAGGACCGCAGCCGCAGCCCCAGCCGCTCCACCGCGCCTCCGGTCTCGCCGACGGCGTGCTGGCCACGATGCCGGCCGCGCTGGGCTGCCTGGACCCCGCCGACCGGGTCGTGCTGCTCAACCCCGAGCTGCAGCAGCTGCTCGACCGTCCCGCCGTCGACGTCCTCGGCCGGCCGGTGACCGAGGTCCTGCCCGCCGGCACCGCGGCCGCCGTGACCGACGCCTGCCACGCGGCCCTGAGCGCCGGGACGCCGGTGTCCCTGGAGATCCCCGAGCCCGGCGGCGCAGGCTGGGCGGCGCTGCACGCCTGGCCGGTGGCCGACGGCACCGCCTTCGCCTTCGTCGACGTCACCGCCCGCCGGCTGGCGCAGGAGGAGGCCGAGGCGGCCCGGCGCGCCGCCGAGCGGGCCGGTGCGCGGACGGCGCTGCTGGCCGCCGTGACCGGGGAGCTCTCCGGCGCCCTCGACAGCGAGTCGGCGCTGGGCAGCCTGGCCCGGCTGGTCGTCCCGGCGCTCACCGACGGCTGCGTGGTCACCGTCATCGACCGCGAGGGGCGGGCCCGGGACGTCGGCTCGTGGCACGCCGACCCGGTCCGCCGGCCGCTGCTGGAGCGCTACGCCGGGGTGCGGCTGGACACCCTGCCGACGGCCTCCCCCGTCGCCCGGGCGCTGCGGGCCGGCACCGCGGCGGTGGAGTCGGTGACCGCCGTCCTCGCGGTCATGCCGCCCGGGCCGGCCCGCGACCTGCTGCTGGCGCTCGGTCCGCGGACCGCCGTCGTCCTGCCGCTGACCGCCGAGGACCGGACCGTCGGCGTCCTCACCCTCTACCTCGACCCCGAGCGCACCCTGGACGACGACGACCTGGCCACCGCCCGGGAGGTCGCCCTCCAGGCCGGGCGGGCCGTCGACCGGGTGCACCGGCAGAGCCAGCAGGCCAAGCTCGCCGAGGGCCTGCAGCGCAGCCTGCTCACCGACCCGCCGACGATCGCGGGGGCGCAGGTGGTGGCCCGCTACGTGCCGGCAGCGGAGGCCGCCCGCGTCGGCGGCGACTGGTACGACGCCTTCCTGCACCCCGGTGGCGACCCGGTCGTGGTCATCGGGGACGTCGCCGGGCACGACACCGCCGCGGCCGCCCAGATGGGGCAGCTGCGCGGCCTGCTGCGCGGCATCGCCCACTACAGCGGCGCCGGGCCGGCCGAGGTGCTGCGCGGCCTGGACGCCGCGATGGCCGCCATGCACACCGGCACGCTGGCCACCGCCGCGATCGCCCGGCTCGAGGACGGCGGTACGCGGCTGCGCTGGGCCAGCGCCGGGCACCCGCCACCACTGGTGGCCGACGCCGACGGCACGGTCACCGTGCTGACCGACGGGCTGGGTGACCTGCTGCTGGGGGTGGACCCGACGGCGGTGCGGCGGGAGTGCACCGTGCCGCTGCGCCCGGGCGCGGTCGTGCTGCTCTACACCGACGGGCTGGTGGAGCGGCGGGACTGCGACGTCGACACGGGCGTGGCCCGGTTGCGCCGGCACCTGGCCGCGCTGGCCGGCCGTTCGCTGGAGCAGCTGGCCGACGAGCTGCTGACCCGGATGCTGCCCGCCACGCCCGGGGACGACGTCGCGCTGGTGGCGATCTGCGTGCACCCCCGCGGCTGACCAGCAGCGACGAGGGGCCGGTCACTCCGCGGGGTCGGAAACCCCCGTGGCACGGTTGAGCCCCCAGCCGCGTGGGCACCCCGATCTGCATCGGGGACAGCGACGGACGGGGAGAGGCAGTGGGTCGACTCGCGTGGCCGTTGCGCCCGCTACCGGACGGCCGGGGCGAGGTGTGGCGCTGGGACCTGCAGGCCGTCGCCGAGCTGCCGGCGGCGCGTGCGGTGCTGCGCGCCCGGCTGGACGGCGTCGGGATACCACCGGACGGTGGCGACGACACGGCCGCGGAGCGGCTCATCCTGGCCTTCGACGAGCTGGCGTCCAACGCGCTGCGGCACGGGTTGTCCCCCGTCGTCGCGACGGTGATCGCCGGCAGCGGCGGCTGGCTGCTCGACGTGAGCGACCGCGACCCCGACACCATGCCGAGCCCGGCGGTCGACCGGGACCCCGCGCAGGGTGGGATGGGGCTGTACTTGGTCGCCCGGCTGTCGGTGGCCCACGGCTGGTACGTCGACGAGGGCTGCAAGCACGTCTGGGCCTGCCTGCCCACGAGCACCGACGACCGCGAGCCCGCGCTGAACTGAAAGAGGACCCCCTGCCCCCCGCCACTCGCCGGCCCCGTCCCGAGGCTAATCGCGAGCCCTGACGGCGCCCTTGCAGGGTCCCGCCGCGAGCTTGCGAGTGGGGGGGCAAGGGGGTCCTTCAAGAGGAGGACGGGGTCCTTCTACCTGCAGGGGGCCACGCACGACGACGGCCCCGGGGCGGTGAGCCCCGGGGCCGTCGTGGTCGTGCGCCCGGGACGGCGGGAGGTGGGTCCCGGCGCCGTCCCGGGGCGTGTGCCGCCGTCGGGAGGGCGGGAGGGAGGTCAGGCCCCGGAGGGGATGACCAGGGACAGTGCGCCCTTGCCGTAGCCGGGGACGTCGACCGCGAGGTCGAGCCGGTTGAAGTCCGCCAGCCGGCCGGCGATGTCGCCGGGCAGCTCGTCGCCCGGGGCGTAGAGCCGGTGCAGCTTCGAGTGCGGCGCACCGGGGACGTTGAACAGCGCGGAGAGCACGTTGACGACCTCGTGCAGCGCCTCGGTGAGCATGGAGGTCAGCTCGCCGTCCTCCTCCACGGCATCCTGTGCGCCGCCGGGGGGCAGCAGTGCGAGAGCTGCGCCCGTGTAGGCCGACGCGCCCAGGTCCATGACGCACAGGGCGTTGACGGCCATCGCCGGGTCCACGTACACGGCCACCGACACCGGCGACCTCGGCGTGGGGGTGACCGGCGCACCCGGCATCACGCCGACGGGCTTGCCCACGAGGCCGGTGAGCATGTCCTTGACGGCCTTGGCGTCCGGCAGGGCGACGGTCAGCGGGGCACTCACGCGATCACCCCGTCCAGGTGCTCGGTGAAGGTGTCCGCGGTGAACGGCTTGGCGATGAGGAACAGCGCGCCGGCGTCGGCGGCCTTCTCGCGCATCTCCGCCGACCCCTCCGAGGTGACGAACCCGAACGGGACGCCCGAGCCGGCCGAGCGCAGCGCCTGCAGGCACTCCAGCCCGGTCATGTTCGGCATGTTCCAGTCGGACAGGACCAGGTCCGGGTTCTCGGCCTGCACCTTGTCGTAGGCGTCGCGGCCGTCCTCGGCCTCGACGATGTCGTGGTCGTCGTAGCCGGCCTGGCGCAGGGTGCGGATGACGATCTGCCGCATCACGCGGCTGTCGTCGGCGACGAGGATCTTCACAGTGACGCTCCGTTCGGGTACGGGTGCTCGTGCGGGGTGGGCAGGGGCGGGAGAGTGCCCTGGATGGACACGACCAGGGGCCGGCCGCGCCAGAGGACGTCGAGCCGGCAGACGTCGTCCGGGTCGCGGACGGCGGGTGCCTGGCCGACCTCGGGGAGACCGAGGGTCGACGGCCCGGGGAGGGCGGCCTTGACGTTGCCGCCGACGACGTTGGCGATCTCGCCGAACGCGTCAGCGACGTCCTCGTGGTCGAGGAGCTCGGGTGCGGCCTCGCGCAGCAGCGCCCGGGTCAGGTCGGCGGCGGTCTGCCGGCCGGTGGTGAGGACGACGCTGCCGGTCCACGGGCCGGTGATGTCGACCCACGCCGACAGCGTGTCGGCCGGCAGGTCGCCCGGGGCGGGGACGATCACCTCGTCGTCACCGACCAGGGCGATCCAGGTCTCGCCGGCGATCGCCTCGACGGTGGCCGGGTCGATCAGCGCGGTGATGACCGGGCGGGTGCTGCCAGGGACGAGCGTCACAGCGCGACCCCCTGCGGGAGCATGCCGAGCAGCGCGAGCTTGTCGCGAAGCGCGTCGGGGGTGAACGGCTTGATCACGTACTCGTGTGCTCCGGCGGCCAGCGCCCGGACGATCTGACCCTGCTCGCTCTCCGACGTCACCATCACCAGCGTGAGGGCGCGCCAGGCCGGGTTGGCCCGGACGACGGAGACGAACTGCAGCCCGTCCATGACCGGCATGTTCCAGTCGATCGTGCACAGGTCGGGCGTCCAGCCCTCCTGGAGCACGTCGAGCGCCTCCTGCCCGTGGCCGGCCGGGCGGGTCTCGTAGCCGAACCCCTCCAGCGTCGCGCTCACGATCCGCCGCATGGCGCGGGAGTCGTCGATCACCAGTGCACGCATGTCAGGCCCCCTTCAGCGGGCGGTAGGCGGAGCTGCGGCCGATGACGACCCGCTCCCAGGTGTCATCGACGCCGAGGGTCGTCTCCGCGGCGCCGAGGAAGAGCCACCCGTCGGGGCGCATCAGCGCGCGGACCCGGCGGAGGATCGCCTGCTTGGTCGGCAGGTCGAAGTAGATGAGGACGTTGCGCAGGTAGACCACGTCGAACGGGCCCATCCGCGGCAGCGGGGCGGCGAGGTTGCACTCGCTCG
This sequence comes from Geodermatophilus sp., assembly GCA_035645175.1. Lineage (GTDB taxonomy): Bacteria > Actinomycetota > Actinomycetes > Mycobacteriales > Geodermatophilaceae > Geodermatophilus. The sequence goes on along the minus strand of DASQNB010000633.1, from coordinate 6,722 downwards.
CGGTCACCATGCGGCGCAGGTCCGGGGAGACCTGCCACTCGTTCCCGGCCCGGGTGAAGTGCCGCACCAGCATGGCCGCCGGCAGCCCGCGGTTGACCTCGAGCTGGCTGAACCGGCCGGCCCGGGTGCGCTCGACCATCTCGCGGGAGATGTCGGTCGCGGTGATGGCGACGCGGGTCGAGGCGCCGGGCAGCGCGTCCTCGAGCAGCATCGCGATCGTGTACGCCTCCTGCCCGCTGGAGCAGGCCGCCGACCAGATCCGCAGCCGCTCGGTGGGGCCGCGGGTGGCCAGGAGCGAGGGCAGCACCGTCGAGGGGAGGGCGGTGAACGGGTCGCCGTCCCGGAACCACGAGGTCTCGTTGGTGGTCAGGGCCTCTACGATCCTGCGGGTGGCCTCGGAGCTGGGCCGGGTGCGGACCGAGTCGACCAGCCGGCCGACGTCGGACAGCCCCATGGAGCGGGCGATCGGCAGCAGCCGCGCCTCCACCAGGTACTCCTTGCCCGGGGAGAGCACGATCGCGCTCTCCCGGTGCACCAGCTGGCGGACCCAGTCGAAGCCGGTCGCGGTGAGCGTCACCGCCGTCCTCCGGTGGCCGCCGGGACGGGAGCCGGGCGGCCGGCGCGCGGACCGGTGAACCGCCGGCCGATCGCGTCGGCGACCCGGTCGAGCGGCAGCACCTCGTCGGCGAAGCCGGCCGTCGCGACGGCGCCGGGCATCCCCCAGACGATCGAGGTCGCCTGGTCCTGCACGACGACCTCGCCGCCGGCCTCGCGGATCCGGCCGGCACCGACGCGGCCGTCCGAGCCCATGCCGGTGAGCACGACGCCCAGGACGGCGCCGTCGTAGGCCTCGACCGCGGAGCGGAACAGCGGGTCGACGGCGGGCCGGCAGAAGTTCTCCGGCGGGGCCTGGTCGAGCGCGGTCAGCAGGCCGCGGCCGGTCCTGCGGATGGTGAGGTGGTGGTCGCCGGGGGCCATGTGCACCGTGCCCGGCGCCAGCGGTGTGCCGTCGACGGCCTCGACGACGGTGAGCGCGCACAGCCGGTCCAGCCGCTGGGCGAACTGGCGGGTGAACACCGGCGGCATGTGCTGCACCAGCAGCACCGGGACCGGCAGGGCCGCCGGCAGGGCCGGCAGCACCTTCGCCAGGGCCTCCGGCCCGCCGGTCGAGGAGCCGATCACCAGGACGGCGGGCGCCTTGACCGCACCGGCGCGCGGCGCGGGCGGGCGGGCGGGGCCCGGCGCGGGCGCGGCGACCCGGGCGGGACCGGTCGTGGCCGGGCGCCCGGTGAGCGCCTTGATCTTGGGGGTGAGCTGCTGGCGCACGCTCTCCATGGACTGCGCGACGCTGCCGACGTTGGCCGGCTTGGTGACGTAGTCGTTGGCGCCGACGGAGAGGGCGTCGAGGGTGGCCGAGGCGCCCCGCTCGGTCAGCGTGCTGAACATGATGATCGGCACGCGGCTGCGCAGCGCGCGGATGGCGCGGACCGCCTCGATGCCGTTCATCTCCGGCATCTCGATGTCCATCGTGACCAGGTCGGGCTTGAGCTGCTCGAGCTTGCTGACGGCGATGCGGCCGTTCACGGCGGTGCCGACGACCTCGATGGCCGGGTCCTCGGACAGGACGTCGGTGACGATCTTGCGGACGACCACCGAGTCGTCGACTACCAACACCCGGATCGGGTCCATGGGTCCTCCGTCTCCCCGTGCGGGGTGCCGGCCAGGGTGAGCTGGCGCTGCGGGTCGGCACCCGCCCACGGAGCCGGGAACGGGGTGCAGCCGACGGTCCGGCCGGGGTCCCGGCGGCCGCCCGCTGTCGGTGCCTGTCACGGGTGTTGTCGGCGGCCCGTCCCCCTCTCTTGAGCCGATCTCGCGTTCCGTCTCCGAGAATCGGGAGAGGTGGTCCACCGACCGTTCGCCGCCGAGCGCCGACAGGTGCCCAGGACGGCGCCGGGCCACCCTGGCGGCTCCGCCGGACGGCCCTCGTCTCGCCGCCTCCGCAGCCGTCTAGCAGGAGCGCCAGAAAGGGCTAGAGAGTGCTGACGAGGGTGAACGCCGTCCCCCCGGGTAGCCGGACGCCATGGCACTCCCCCGGGTCCTCGTCCTCGTCCTGGCCGGCGGTGCCGGCGGCCGCCTCGAGCTGCTGACCGAGCAGCGCGCCAAGCCCGCCGTCCCCTTCGCCGGCGTGTACCGGCTGATCGACTTCCCGTTGAGCAACTGCCAGCACTCGAACCTGGCCGACGTCTGGGTGTCGGTGCAGTACCACCCGACGTCGCTGTCCCAGCACCTGGCCAACGGCCGGCCGTGGGACCTCGACCGCACCGACGGCGGGTTGCTCGTCCTGCCGCCGTACCAGGGCACCGACCGCGCCGGCTGGGTCTCCGGGACGGCGAACTCGCTGTGGCGCTACGCGCCGCTGGTCCGCGACTTCGCTCCCGACGCGCTCGTCGTGGTGAGCTCCGACGCCGTCTACAAGCTGGACTACCGGGAGGTCGTCGACGGCCACCTCGGCTCCGGCGCCGAGGTCACCATGGTCACCACCGAGGTCGCCGAGGACGACGCGCCGCGCTACGGCATCGTCGAGGTCGGCGAGGGCGGGCGGGTCACCGACTACGCCTACAAGCCCGACGAGCCGCGCACCACCACCGCGACCAACGAGGTGTTCGCCTTCTCCCCCGGCCCGACACTGGACCGGCTGGAGGCGCTGGCCGCCGAGCACGGCGAGGAGGGCCTCGAGGACCTCGGCACCCACCTGCTGCCGGCGCAGACCCGCGACGGCCTCGCCCGTGCCCACCGCTTCGACGGCTACTGGCGCGACGTCGGCACCGTGGAGTCCTACTGGGCGGCCCACCAGGAGTTCCTGTCGGCCGAGCCGCCGCTGGACCTCGACGACCCGGCCTGGGCGGTGCACACCCGCGGCGGCCGGCACAGCGCGGCGAGGGTGTTGCTGGACTCGGCGGTGGACAACAGCCTCATCTCCGGCGGCACCCGGGTGCTCGGGAACGTCCACGGGTCCGTGCTCTCCCCCGGCGTCGTCGTGGAGGCCGGGGCGACCGTCGTCGACTCGGTGCTGCTGCCGGGGGCGCGCGTGCGGGCCGGCGCCACGGTGACCCGCACGGTGCTCGACGACGGCGTGGTCGTCGGCGAGCGGGCTGCGGTGGGTGGGGACGGCGAGGTGACGCTGGTCGGCCGTCGCGCGGAGGTGGCGGCGGGCACCGAGCTCCCCGCCGGCGCCCGCCTCCCCGACCCGGAGGCGGACTGACAGAGGACCCGTCCCACTCCGCCGTGATCATGGGGTTGTTGCAGGCTCCAGCGGCGCGCCGGCGCGTGTCACCGGCAACGACCCCATGATCGACAGCACGAGCCGGCATCGCCAGCCGCGAGAGGCGTCCGGCGGCTCCGGGAGCTCAGCCGCGGGGGGCGAGCAGCACCGAGAGGGCGTCGCTGCCGAGCAGGTCGCCCATGACGATGCCCTGCACGCAGCCGGCGACGGCGTTCCAGGCGCCCGCCGCAGCCGCGGAGGTGTCGAAGCCGGCGTCGAGGAAGGCGCGGACGGCGAGCAGCTGCGCGGTCGCCAGCGTGCGGGTGCGGCCGGAGACGTGCGCGCCCCAGGACGCCTCGTGCATGGCGGCCGCCCACGGACGGCGCTCGGCGCGGGCCGCGTCGACGGCGGCCAGCCAGCGGGCCCGGCCGGCGTCGTCCAGCGTGCGCAGCCCGGTCAGCAGCTCCGACAGCTCGCCGGTGGCCGGGCCGAGGTCGAGCTCGGGGGTGGTGGGTACACCGGTGGCCGTGGCGACGGCGAAGGGACCGGTGAGCCGGCGGTGCACCAGCGGCGGCAGCACCGCGGCGGCCCAGGAGCCCACGGCGGCGTCGGCGAGGACGTCGGCGGCGGCGTCCCGGACCTGTTCGTCGACCAGTGCCACGGCGGGGTGCTCGGGGCCAAGGACGTCCTCGCGGAGCACGCGCTCGACGGCCGCGGCGTCCCCGATGGTGCTGCGCTCGAGCTGGGCCACCAGCACGGCGGCCCGGTCGGCGCCGGGCGGGGCGTCGGCGGCGGTGCGCAGGTGCGGGACGGCGGAGGCGAGCTCACGGGCCTTCCGCGACCGGACGGCGAGGGCGGCGCGCTGCTCGCGGTCCGCGCCCGCGGCGGGGTGCACGGCGGCGAGCTGCTCCAGCGCGGGGACGTCAGCGGCGAGCCCGGCCAGCAGCACGTCGGCGACGGCGCGGCCGGCCGGCAGGCGGACCAGGTCGAAGCCGAGCGTGGCGGCACTGACCAGCGAGTAGGGCACGGCAGGCCTCCCAGACGACGTCCCCCGAGGTGAGGTCGGTCCAGACTGACCGCGGGCGACGAGCCGCGCCACGTGGACGTCACCCGGTCGCCGGACCCCGGATGGGAGGACCGTCGCGAGCCGCGCTGCACCGTCCCCAGCCGATCACCGTACGTAGTCGGCAAAGCGCACCGACCCCCGGCCGGGCGGCCCTCCGGAGAGAGGTGCCACCGACCGGGGGTCGGGGGTGCGAGCGTCGGCCACCGGGGAAGTCCGGCCGCGCCCGAGTCCTGCCAGCCCCGTCCCGGGCTTGCGACGGGCGGGGAGGACAGCGGCCCCTGCAGGGTCCCGCGGCGAGTTCGCGAGTGGCGGGGGCAGGGGGTCCTCCTAGGGGCTGACGGCCTTGTGCACGTCGAGGGCGAGCAGCAGCTGACCGTCGAGCTTGAAGGCGCCGCGGATCAGGTCGCGGCCCGCACCGTCGAGGGTGTCCGGCGGGGCCTCGAAGTCGGCCGGGTCGACGTCGACGACGTCGGCGATGGCGTCGACCAGCAGGCTGACGGCCTCACCGTGGAGCCGGACGACGATGACGACGGCGTCGGTGCCCTCGGGCCGCGGCGGCCGGCCGAGCCGCTCGCGCAGCTCGATGGCGGTCACCACCTGCCCGCGCAGGTTGATCAGCCCGGCGACGGCCGCGGGGGCCAGCGGCACCCGGGTCAGGCCCTGGCTCTTGAGCACCTCCTGCACGTGCGCCACCTCGACGCCGTAGAGGTCGCCGTCGAGCCAGAAGGTGGCCAGCTGGCCACCGATGGCGGGGGCCTCGGCAGTGGTCATCGGGAGACCTCCAGGAGAGAGGCGCCGTGCGGCGCCGCGGACAGGTCGATCGGCGCGGAGTAGAACGCCGGGTCGGCGGCGAGGATCGCGGCGCGGACGTCGAGCAGCTCGGTCACCCTGTCGCCGAGGACGGCAGAGCCGAGCAGGCCCATGTCGTCGATGTCGCTGCGGACGGCGGCCTCGCCGTCGACGATGTCGAGGATCTCCTCGACCACGATGGCCACGCTGCGGCGGTGGTCGGAGTAGACGATCACCTCGAGGACCTCGCGGTCGCTCTCGCCGTAGGCGCCCAGGTGCCGGTCGAGCCGGACGATCGGCAGGATCGCGCCGCGGTACTGCACGACCTCCCGGTTGCCGACCTTCTCGACCGACTCCGTGCGCACCTGCTCCAGGCGGGTGACGGTGTCCAGCGGGATGGCGACCCGGCGGCCCCCGCCGATGGCGGCCAGCAGCATCCGCTGCCGCTCGGCGTCGGTCGCCGCGGCCTGCAGCGCGGAGGCTCGCGACTCCTGGCGCTCGCTGGTCTCGGTGCGCAGCGCCCGGCGCGCCAGGGCCTGCACGTCGAGGATGAGCGCCACGGCGCCGTCGCCGAGGACGGTGGCGCCGGAGTAGAGGCCGATCGCCTTGAGCTGGCCGCCGACGGCCTTGACCACGATCTCCTCGGTGTTGATGACCCGGTCGACGACCAGCCCGAAGCGGCGGCCCTCGGAGCGCAGGACGGCGATGACGACGTGGCCGTCGTGCCGGTCGGAGGCCAGCCCGAGGACGTCGGTCAGCCGGACCAGCGGGAGCAGCTCGCCGCGGAGCCGGTAGACCGGCGCGCCGCCGACCTCCTCGACGGCGTTGGCCGCCTTCTCGGCGTCGAGCGAGACGAGCTCCTGCAGGCTGATCTGCGGGATGGCGTAGCGGTCGCCGGCGCACTCGACGGTCAGCGCCGGGACGATCGCCAGGGTCAGCGGGATGCGCAGGCGGGTGCAGGTGCCCTTGCCGGGGACCGACTCGACCTCGATGGTGCCGCCGATGGACTCGATGTTGGTCTTGACGACGTCCATGCCGACGCCGCGGCCGGAGACGTTGGTGACCGCCGCCGCCGTCGAGAACCCGGGCAGGAAGACCATCTGCAGGACGTCCTGCGGGCTCATCCGGGCGAGTGCGTCCGCGGTGACCAGCCCGCGCTCGACGGCCTTGGCGCCGATCCGGGCCGGGTCGATGCCGGCGCCGTCGTCGGCGACCTCGACGACGACCTGGCCGCTCTCGTGCCGGGCGCGCAGGGTGAGCACGCCCTCGGCCGGCTTGCCGACCCGCACGCGGGCGTCGGCGTCCTCGATGCCGTGGTCGACGGAGTTGCGGACCAGGTGCGTCAGCGGGTCCTTGACCGCCTCGAGCAGGGTCTTGTCCAGCTCGGTGTCGCGGCCCTCCATCTCCAGGCGGATGGTCTTCTGCAGCTGGAGGCCCAGGTCGCGGATGACGCGCGGCAGCTTGGACCAGATGTGGTCGATCGGCTGCATGCGCGTCTTCATGACGCCCTCCTGCAGCTCGCTGGCGATGAGGTTGAGCCGCTGCGAGGCGCGCACCAGGTCGGTGTCGTTGGAGCGCCCGACGTACTGGACGATCTGGTTGCGG
>DASQNB010000632.1:0-4807 GCA_035645175.1 Geodermatophilus sp. | reverse complement strand
AGGCCTTGTGCGCCGCCCGCGGCGCCCCCGGCGTCGCCGGAGGCGAGCTGGGGTGGGCCGGGCCGATCACGTCCGAGACGGCGCGGCGGCTGGCCTGCGACGCCGGCGTCGTCCGGGTCATCACCGGCCCCGACGGCCTGCCGCTCGACGTCGGCCGGGCCCGGCGCACGGCCAGCGCGGCGATCCGGCGGGCCGTCGAGATCCGCGACGGGCACTGCGTCTTCGCCGGCTGCGACGCCCTGCCCGAGTGGTGCGACGTCCACCATGTCGTCCACTGGGCATTCGGCGGGCCGACCTCCTGCGACAACGGCGCGCTGCTCTGCGAGCGGCACCACACCGCCTGTCACGAGGGGGGCTTCGGTGTCGCCCGCGATCCCGGAACCAGTCGCTGGCGCACGTACCGCCCCGACGGCACCGAGATCCTCAGCCGGGCCGGCCCCTGACCTCGGCGCGGATCAGGAGTCGACGCGAGCGGTCTCCCGGCGCAGCGCCAGCCCGGCGAGCAGCAGGCCGCTCGCCAGAGCGGCGCCGACGCCCTCGCCGGCGCGCAGCCGCAGGTCCAGCAGCGGCTCCCGGCCCAGCTCCTGGAGGACCAGCTCGTGCCCGCGCTCACGACTGCGCTGACCGGCGACCAGGGCGGGCTGGATGCCGGGCTCCAGCCGGACGGCGACCAGCGCGGCGACCGAGGTGGCGTAGCCGTCCAGCACCACGGTGCCCCCGGCCTCGGCCGCACCCAGCACGACCCCGGCCAGGACCGCCAGCTCGGGACCACCGAGCTCGGCCAGCGCCACCACCGGGTCCCGCCCCAGCGCCGGCGAGCCCCGCCGCGCACGGGTGACGGCCGCGGTGACCACCTCCCGCTTGCGCGCGAGGACGGCGGCGTCCGCGCCGGCACCCAGTCCGACGGCGTCCCCGGGGTCGACGTCCAGCAGAGCGCAGGCCAGCGCGGCGGTCACGGTGGTGTTGCCGACGCCCACCTCACCGAGCGCCACCAGCCCCGCGGCCGCCGCCTCCCGGCCCAGGCCGCGGCCGGCGTCCAGCAGCCGGCGGGTGTCCTGCGGGGTCATCGCCGGGCCGTGGACGAGGTCCCCGCGCGGGTCCGGGGGGCGGACCGCCGTCACGCCCGGGACCGGGCCGCTCGTGACGCCGGCGTCCACGACACGTAGGCCGAGGCCCACGGTCCGGGCCGCCGTGGCGCCCAGGGAGCTGCCGGCGACGGCCGCGCGGACGACGTCGTGGGTCACGTCGGGGGAGTAGGCCGACACCCCACGGCTCGCGACGGGGTGGTCGGCAGCGGCCAGCACCAGGGTGCCGCCGGAGACGGCGGCACCGCCGAGCGCCACCACGGCGTCCACGGCCCGGTCGAGCACCCCGAGGGAGCCCGGCGGGGTGAGCAGCCGGTCCGCCTGGTCGCGGGCGGCCACGACCGCGTGCCGGTCCGGGGCGCGCAGGTGCGAGGGCGGCGCGACCGGTGCCCCGGCGTCGTCGTCGGGCCAGCGGTCGTGCAGGACGACGTCGGCCAGTGGCAGCCGCCGGGACCAGCCGGCCCGTTCCAGGCCCGGTGCGGGTGGCCGCTCGTCGGGCCAGCCGAGGCAGAGCCAGCCGAGCGTCACGACGCCGTCCGGCAGGCCGAGCAGCCCGGCGAGCTCCTCGGGCCGGAACAGCGTCACCCAGCCGAGGCCCAGCCCCTCGGCCCGTGCCGCCAGCCACAGGTTCTGGACGGCCGCCGCGCAGCTCCACAGGTCCGCGTCGGGGAAGGTGGCCCGGCCCAGCACCCCGGCCGCCGGCGTGCGCCGGTCGCAGCAGACGACCACCCCGAGGGGCGCCTCCCGGACGCCCTCGAGCTGGAGGTCGAGCAGCCGGCGGGCCGCGTCGGGCTCCAGCTGGGCGGCCTGGCGCAGCCGTTCCCGGTCGGTGAGCACCGCAGCCCGGTCCCGGATCGCCGGGTCCTGCACCACGAGGAAGCGCCAGGGCTGGCTGTGCCCGACCGACGGGGCGGCGTGCGCGGCGGCCAGGACGCGCTCCAGGACGTCGCCGGGTACGGGGTCGGGCCGGAACCGGCGGACGTCGCGGCGGGCACCGATCACCCGGTGCAGCGCATCCCGGGTCGGTGCGCCCATCGCCCAGCCGGCGGGGTCGGCGGCCCGCTGGGACGCCGAGGTGCCGTCCCCGATCAGCGGCACCGGCCGCGGCCACGTCTCCGCCACGGGCTCCCCTCCCCACGCCGGTGTGCCCGGCCTCCCCGGGCGGCCGACTGTAGTTCCGGTCCTGACCGCTCCCGCGGCAGGCGGCCACCGGGACGCCGACGGGCGCCGCGGACACCCCGTCGAGGGTCCACGGCGCCCGTCGGACACGGTCGGGCTCAGTGGCGGAAGCGCTGCACCAGCTCCTGCAGGCCGCCGGACATGCGGGCCAGCTCCTCGGCCGCCTGCCGGGTCTGCGCGACCCCTGCCGTGGTGGCGGACGCGGCCTGGGCCACGCCACCGATGCTGCCGGCGATCTCGCTGCTGCCGGTGGCGGCCTCGCTGACGCTGCGGTGCATCTCCGCGGTGGGGTCCCCGCCGTCAGCGCTCCACCCGCTCCAGGAACTGCCGCACCGTCTCCAGGAACACCTCGGGCTGCTCGGAGTGCACCCAGTGCCCGGCCTTCTTGACCTTCACCAGCCGGGTGTTGGGGAACAGCTGCTCCATCCGGGCGCGGTCCTCGGGCAGCACGTAGTGCGAGTTCGCGCCCGCGACCCACAGCACCGGGCCGTCGAACCGCGCGCCCGGCGGCGGCTCGGGGAAGCCGCGCAGCTCGCCCAGGTCGCGCTCGAGCAGCTCGAGGTTCAGCCGCCAGCGCCAACCACCCCCGGCTCCTACGCCCTCGCGAACCAGGCTCTGCAGCAGGAACGACCGGACCATCGTGCTCGGGACGGCGGCGCGCAGCGCGGTGTCGGCGTCCTCCCGGGTCCTCAGCGCGTCGAGGTCGAGTTCGCGCATCGCGGTGATGAAGGCGGCGAAGGGCGAGGCCTCCTCGTCGGGGTCGTCGGTGCGGCCACCGGAGACCGGGTACTCGACCGGGGCGATGTCGACGACGACCAGCGCGCGCAGCAGCTCCGGGGAGCGCAGCGCCAGCTGCATCGCCACCTTGCCGCCCATCGAGTGCCCGACCAGGGTCGCCGGCTCGCCGGAGGACCGCAGCTCGGCGGCGACCAGCTCGGCCATGTCGACGTAGTCCACCCGATCGGTCCACGGCGAGTGCCCGTGATTGGGCAGGTCGAGCAGGGTCACCCGGTGGTCGGCGGACAGCCCCTTGGCGATCGTCGTCCAGTTCTTGCCCTGGCCGAACAACCCGTGCACGAACACCACCCGCGGGCCGGCGGAACCCAGCGTCCGGGCGTGCAGCCGCTCCTCGGGATCAGTCGCCACCCGGCGATTCCACCAGATGCCGCAGGAGTGCCGGGGAGCGCCGGCGTCGCCGGGTGCGGTGCCGGGGACGACGGCCCGGCTGCAGGCCGTGCGGTGGTCGGCGCAGCCGGTCGACGGCGCACCGCTTGACGGTGCTCTCGACAGCCGCCTGTCGCCGGTGACCGACGGGACGTCGAGGAGCTCCCAGGCGAGTCCGGGTCCTCGGCGGGGCGCCACGGGATCGGGCCCGGGTCGTCGCACCATCCCCAGGGCGGCGCGGCCTGGTCTGCCGCCCGAGGAGAGGAGCACCCCGTACATGCCCGGACGGCGTCGGCGGACGACGGGCCGCTCGACCAGCACCACCCGCACCGCGACGACGACCCGCCGGAAGCCGTCGGCCCGCCGTGCGGCGGAGCCGGCGCCCGAGCGGCAGGTGGCCGGCCCGGGGGAGCGGGTGTGGGTGCTCGCCGTCCCGTTCCGGGCACCGGCGCCGGGCGCGCAGTGGCGGCCGGACCTGCAGGCGCACGTCTGGGTGGGCCGCGAGCTGCCGCCGGAGCTGGCACCCTACGACCCGCCGCCGTACACCTTCGAGCGCTTCCTCGAGGACGAGCTCAACGAGAGCCCGCGGCCGGTGCCGCCGGGCCGGCAGCTGGTCCCGCGCGAGGAGCAGGCCACCGGCGCGGAGGCGGTCGTCGCCTCCGCCGTGGCCGGGCACCGCGTCTTCCTGCTGGGTGACGACCCCGGGGTGGGGAAGACGGGGACCGCCGTCCTGGCCGCCCGGGAGGTCTGCGAGCTGCGCGGCGGCGACCGGGTCCTGGTCGTCGCCGACCGCCCCGCGGCCATCACCATCCCGCACTGGACGCGCTCGATCGCCGGCTTCGGCGACGGCGGGCTGCGCTGGTGCGTCACCACCTGGGACCGGCTGGCGAAGGTCGCGAAGCTGCGGTTCGACGTCGTCATCGCCGACGAGGCGCACATGGTGCGGCACACGACGACCCAGCGGTGGAAGCACTGGAAGGCCGTCTCCCGTGCCGGACGGGCGGAGGACGTGCCGTTCGTCATCGCCGCCACCGCCACCCCGGCACACACGCCGCTGGAGCTGCCCTACCTCGCGCCGCAGTTCGCCCAGCGGCACGGCGAGCCCCTGAGGGCCTGGGCCGACCTCCCGGCGAGGCTCGCCGAGCACGGGTTCCACGTGGAACGTGGGCGCTACGGCTGGGCCTGGACCGAGGACGCCGACGCCCGCCGCGCCGACCTCGCCCGCCTGCAGGGCTGGTTGGCCGACGGCGACCCACCCGCGACGCTGCACCGGCCGGCGCCGTGGGGCCCGGTCTCGGTCACCGGGACGCCGGTCGCCCTCACCCCGGCCGAGCAGGCCGCCTACGAGTCCGGGTGGCAGGAGTTCCGCGCCGAGATGC
>DASQNB010000631.1:0-2728 GCA_035645175.1 Geodermatophilus sp. | reverse complement strand
CGGGGAAGGCGGTGTAGAAGCCGGCGCGGGCCGGGTCGCCGGCCAGCCAGGCCCGTGCCCAGGGGTGCTCCCGGGCGGTGTGGTTGAGCACCAGGTCGATGCACAGCGCCATGCCGCGGTCGTGCAGCGCCGCAGCGGCGTCCTCGAGGTCGGCCATCGTGCCCAGCCGCGGGTCGACGGCGCGGTAGTCCATGACCGCGTAGCCGCCGTCGTTCTCCCCGGGCCGTGGCCGCAGCAGCGGCATGAGGTGCAGGTAGGTGGTGCCGAGCTCGGCGAGGTGGTCCAGCCGGCCGGGCAGCCGGTCGAGGGTGCCGCAGAACCGGTCGACGTAGCAGACGTAGCCCTGCACCCGCGACCGCTGGAACCAGCCGGGGTCGACCTCCCGGCGCCGGTCGAGCCGGCGCAGCTCCTCGGGCCGCCGGGCAGCGGCGGCCAGGGCGGCGCGCAGCGCGCGGGGGAACAGCTCGGTGGCCGCCTCCCCGTAGAGGTCGGCCAGCGGCTCGTGGACGTCGTACAGGTTGAGGTCGGCGCGGGCGAGGAAGGCGTCGCCCTCGGCCGGGCCCAGGGCCGCGACCGCGTCGGCCGCCAGCTCGGGCCGCCACCGTGTCCACGCCTGCTCCGCCGCTGCTCTGCGGGCGGTCGCCGGGATCGTCACCGCGCCAGTATCGAGCCGCTGTTCGCCCACGGCATGACCGCTCCCACACCGCACCCGGCAGGCGTTCACTGGTGTAAGCGCGTAATCGATCGAGGAGGTCGCCGTGGGCGTGCTGCCGGAGCCGGACACCTCGGGCGCGGTGGACGACCGACTGCTGGACGCCTACTCGCGGGTCGTCACCGCCGTCGCCGCCGAGCTCACCCCGCACGTCGCCGCCCTGCAGGTGACCGCGCCGGACGGCCGCGGCGGCGCGGGCTCGGCGGTCGTCGTCCCGGGGGAGGGGCTGATGCTGACCAACGCCCACGTGGTCGGCCGGTCCCGCCGCGGCCTGGCGGTGTTCGCCGACGGCAGCGAGACCGCGGTCGACGTCGTCGGCGCCGACCCGCTGTCCGACCTCGCCGTCGTCCGGGCGCGCGGGGCCACCCCCCCGCCCGCGCAGCTCGGCGACGCGTCGACGCTGCGGGTGGGCCAGCTGGTGGTCGCGGTCGGCACCCCGCTGGGCCTGACCGGGTCGGTGACCGCCGGGGTGGTCAGCGGGCTGGGCCGGTCGCTGCCCACCCGGGACGGGCGCACCGCGCGGGTGGTCGAGGACGTCATCCAGACCGACGCCGCGCTGAACCCCGGCAACTCCGGCGGGGCGCTGGCCGACTCCACCGGCCGGGTGGTCGGGGTCAACACCGCGGTCGCCGGCTGGGGGCTGGGGCTCGCGGTGCCGGTCAACGACACGACCCGGCGGATCGTCGAGGCGCTGGTCCGCGACGGCCGGGTCCGCCGCGCCTACCTCGGACTGGTCAGCACGCCGGCCCCGCTGCCGGAACCGCTGGCCGAGCGCACCGGGCGCCGGCGCGGGCTGCGGGTCGTCGACGTCGTCCCCGGGTCGCCGGCCGACCGGGCAGGGCTCAAGGCCGGCGACCTGGTGCTCGAGGCCGGACGGCGGCCGGTGGCCGAGGCGCAGAGCCTGCAGCGGCTGCTGTTCGACGAGGCGATCGGCCGGCCGCTACCGGTGACCGTGCACCGCCGCGGCGCGATGGTCGACGTCATCACCGTGCCCACCGAACTCACCGGTGCGTGACCGGGACCTCAGGACGTCCCCCTTTCGTGCGGGCGCCGCCTCACTCGTTGGGGCGGCGATCCTCACTGCCCGTACCCCGACGGCGCCTCCCGGGCGATGCTGTGGTCGACGTCGACGGGGAGGCACATGCACGGGGACCGGTCAACGGGTGCGACCTTGCTCGCGCTGCTCTACGCGATCGGGGGAGCGCTGTGCGCCGTGACGGCGCTGACGCCGGGGATCTGGCGGATGCCCGCGACGCTCGCCTGGTCGCTGGCCGCCGGCGGTGCCGTCGCCGCGGTGGCACTGCACCTGCGCCGGGAGCGGCTCGGTCCCCGGACGGTGCACGTGGCCGTCGTCGTGCTGTCCGCGTTCGTCGGGCTGCTCACCTGGCGATCGACGTCTGCTGTCGCCCTCGTCGTCCTGGGCCCGGCGGTCGTCGCCCTCGGCCTGTTCACCACCCACTTCCTGTCCCGCCGCGCCGCGCGGGCACACCTGGCCCTCGCGGTCGCGCTCAGCACCGCCGGCGCCGCCGCAGCTGAGCCGTCGGGCGTCGTCGTCCCCTGGTTGGTCATGGCGGCGGTCCTCGCCCTGCTCATCGAGGTGCAGGCGTGGAACACCCGTGAACTGCGCCGGGCGGCCGGCACCGATCCGCTCACCGGACTGGCCAACCGGCGGACCTGGGAGACGGAGGCCAACCGTTCGCTGGCGCACGCGCTGCGCACCGGCGAGCCGCTGACCGTCGCCGTGCTCGACCTCGACGACTTCAAGCGGGTCAACGACGAGAAGGGACACCGCGCGGGCGACGCGTTGCTGCGGGACCTCGCCGCTCGGTGGACCGCCGAGCTGCGAGGGGCCGACTCGCTCGGCCGCTACGGCGGCGACGAGTTCGTCCTCAACCTGCCCGACACCGACGCCGCCCGCGCCGAGGACCTGCTGGCCCGGCTGCGGTCCGGTCACCCGGCGCCCTGGTCGGCAGGGACGGCGACCGCCCGGCCCGGGGACACCCTCCCCGAGCTCCT
>DASQNB010000630.1:0-2107 GCA_035645175.1 Geodermatophilus sp. | reverse complement strand
CAGCGTCATCCACGAGTCGGAGCGGGGCAGGGCCAGCCTGGTCGCCCGCATCCCGGGGCGGGACCGTGAGCGGCCCGCGCTGCTGATCCACGGCCACCTGGACGTCGTCCCCGCCGACCCGGCCGAGTGGAGCGTGCACCCCTTCTCCGGGGAGGAGCGTGACGGTTACGTCTGGGGCCGCGGCGCGGTCGACATGAAGGACATGGACGCGATGACCCTCGCGCTCGTGCGGGACTGGGCGCGCACCGGCGTCCAGCCGCCGCGCGACGTCGTCCTGGCCCTCGTCGCCGACGAGGAGGCCGGCGGCCGGCTCGGTGCCCGCTACCTCGTCGACGAGCACCCCGACCTCTTCCAGGGCTGCACCGAGGCGATCAGCGAGGTCGGCGGGTTCAGCATCACCGTCCGCGACGACCTGCGCCTCTACCTCGTCCAGACGGCGGAGAAGGGCCTGGCCTGGATGCGGCTCACCGCCGTCGGCAGGCCCGGCCACGGTTCCTTCGTGCACGACGACAACGCCGTCACCCGGCTCTGCCAGGCCGTCGCCCGCCTCGGCTCCGCGCGGCTGCCGACGACGCTCACCCCGCCGATGCGCCAGTTCCTCGCCGCGGTCGAGGACGCCTACGGCATCGAGATCGACCCCGACGAGCCCGAGCAGGCCCTGGCCCGGCTGGGCAGCATCAGCCGGATGATCGGCGCGGCGTTGCGCAACACCGTCAACCCCACGATGCTCGAGGCCGGCTACAAGGCCAACGTCATCCCCGGCACCGCCAGCGCCACCGTCGACGGCCGCTTCCTGCACGGCCACGAGGAGGACTTCGAGCGCCAGCTGGCGAGTCTGGTCGGCGAGGGCGTGCAGCGCGAGTGGCTCGTCCACGACCAGGCCGTGGAGACGACGTTCGACGGCCCGCTGGTCGACGCGATGGTCGCCGCGCTCGAGGCCGAGGACGACGGCGCCCGCCCGGTGCCGTTCACCATGAGCGGCGGCACCGACGCCAAGAGCTTCGAGCGCCTCGGCATGCGCTGCTTCGGCTTCTCCCCGCTGCGGCTGCCCCCGGACCTGGACTTCGCCTCGCTGTTCCACGGCATCGACGAGCGCGTGCCGGTGGAGTCGCTGCGCTTCGGCATCCGGGTGCTCGACCGGTTCCTGCGCCGTGCCTGACGTCCTGGACGCCAGGTCTGGACGACGTGGTGTGATGCCGGGGTGAGCGACCCCACACCCCGCCCCGGCTCCGTCGCACTGATCACCGGGGGGACCGGCGGCTTCGGCCGCGCCCTCGCCGTGAAGCTGCGCGAGCGGGAGGTGACCGTCGTCCTCGCCGACCTCGACAGCGAGCGGGCCCGCGCCACGGCCGCCGACCTGGGCGCGCACTTCGAGCCGCTCGACGTCACCGACCGCGCGGCCAACGCCGCCCTCGTCGAGCGGATCGAGGCCCAGCACGGCCGGCTGGACGCCGCCTACCTCAACGCCGGCATCTCAGCGGCCAAGAGCGACGACGAGCTCGACCTCGACGAGTTCCTGCACGTCGTCGACGTGGACCTCCTCGGCGTCGTCTACGGCGCGGTCGCCGCCCGCCCGGCGATCCGGCGGGCCGGCGGTGGCGCCATCGTCGTCACCGCGTCCCTGGCCGGGCTCTCGCCGATGGCCACCGACCCGGGCTACAGCGTCGCCAAGGGCGGCGCGATCGCCTTCGTCCGCTCGATGGCCCCGCGCCTGGCCCGCGAGGGGACGACGATCACCGCGATCTGCCCCGGCTGCGCCGACACCGCGATCATCGACCGGATCCGCGACGAGTTCACCGCGGCCGGCTTCCCGGTGCTCTCGGCCGAGGAGGTCGCCGACGCGATGGTCGCCGCCTGGACGTCGGGGGAGCCGGGCGCGGCCTACGTCGTCCAGCCCGGCGTCGGCACGGTGCCCTACCGGTTCAAGGGCGTGCCCAGTGCCAGGACCGGGAGCGGCGAGACCGCCGTCGTCCCGGAGGCGCTGCGGCCGCCGTCGATGCGCTGAGACCTGGTGTGCTGGGACCTGGTGTGCTGGGCCTCAGGAGGGGTCGGCGCGGCAGGCGTACAGGAACGCCGGCGGCACGTTCCACGGCGTGATCGTCTGTCG
>DASQNB010000629.1:0-4751 GCA_035645175.1 Geodermatophilus sp. | reverse complement strand
CGGACAGCTCAGGAGACGGGACGTGGAGCCGCAGTCGACGCGGCGCGCGCCGCTGGTCACGCGGGAGGAGCTGCGTACCTGCACCCGCTGGCGAAGGCGCACCAGGTCACGCACATCCTCGGATCGGCCGCCCACGCGGCTCGAGCAATCGAGCTCGATGCTGGCGACGACCGTGACGTCGGCGCCGACTACATCGAGGAGGCAAGGGGTCTGGCCGGCCCCATCGTGGTGAGCGTCCTGACGCGTTACCCGAACGCCCCGGGCGGTGGCGGCCGTGCGGGAGAGCTGTTACGGGGACTGGACGCATCGTTGCGACGGCTGGCGACCGACCGTTGACCGATCGTCGCCCTGACCAGCTCCCGCGTGCTCGGTGGGAGCTGACTGCTCCTCGCCGGGTTGGCCATGGAGATCGCACGGAGACCCGGTGGGATCTGCACGGAGTCGCCCGGTAGGGCCTGTTCCACGAGACCCGCCCGGTGGCCGGTCCCCCACCCAGGCGCCGACTGGGACACGCCTGGGTCGGCCCCCGACCCGTAGAGCCGTACCCCTGGCGAGTGACGTCCGTCGCCCCGGAGAGCCGGATCGCGCCAGGATGCGCGGGTGGACGACGACTGGGACGACTCGGTGTCGATGCGGCTGGCCGCACTGGCGCTGGACGGGGGCCGGCTCACCGACGACCTGGTGACCGCGCTGGCGGTGCGCGGCACCCTGCTGGTCGACCTCGCGCTGCGCGGCCGGGTCCGGGAGACCGAGGACGCCGTCGAGTTCGACGACCCGCCCACCGGCTTCCCGCCCGCTGACCGGCTGCTGGCCGAGTCGGCGTCCCTGACCGACCTGCTGCGCGGCGGCGCGGTCGACCAGCAGGACCTCGCCGCCGAGCACCTGCGGCGCGGGTCGTGGACGGCGCGCCGCCGGCTGCTGGGCACGCGCTACGTCGACCACCGCGCCGACCGGACCCAGGCCGACGAGCAGGCGCTCGAGGAGCCGACGCGGGAGGAGTGGACGCCGCAGGACGCCTCCCTCGCCGCGATCGCCGGCACCCTCGGCCTGCTGGCCACGCCGCGGGAGCGCGCCGGCGAGGGGTTGCTGGCCCGCACCGAGCCGGTGCGCTGGCTGGTCGACCTGGTCGTCGAGGAGGTCGACCGGGCGATCACCCGCGGCCGGTTCATGAGCGGTGCGGTCAGCTTCGTCGACGGCACCCCTGGCTGACCCGGGTCCCCGGCCCGGCCGGGCGTCGTCGCTGGCGACCACGACCACGGCCTCGCCCAGCGCATCTCAGCCTGCTGCACGGAGCCGTCGGCGCCGTCCTGCCGCCCAACCGTCTCGAAGCCGACCGCCTCGAGCCAGCGCGGTGCCGCCGGCGCGTCCGGACAGCTCAGGTAGGCGTACAGCCTGGCCGGCGTGGCGGGACCGTGTCCGCGCGGCGCTCCCCCGACGAGGGGCCGCGACGGCCCGGTCGCGGGACGCCGCCGCCCGTCGCAGGATGGCGCGTGCCCATCGACCACACCGCCACGTTCCCGGCCGGTCCGGACGACGTCCTCGCCGTCCTCACCGACGAGGCATTTCTCCGCGACTACGCGCAGGCCCTCGGCGCGCGGATCGAGTCGATGGACAGCGACCCGGCCGACGGCAGCCCGCGCACCACGCTGCAGCTCGTCGTCCCCACCCTCGGCGTCCCCACGGTGTTCACCCGCTTCGTCGGCCGCGAGGTCGCGGTCGCCGACCGGCGCAGCTGGACGGCGGACGGCGACGGCGGGCACCGCGGGGTCCTGCTGGTCGAGTCACGCATCCTCGGCCGGACGGCGGCCGTGCGCGGGGAGCGCCGGCTGCGCCCGACCGCCGACGGCACCCGCTCCACGGTCACCGGGGAGGCCGAGGTCGACGCGCCGGTCGTCGGGCGGCAGGCCGAGGCCGCCGTCCGCGAGCTGGCCATGGTGGTGCTGCGCCGCGAGGACGACGTGCTGCGCCGCTGGTTGGGCTCCCCCGACTGACCGGGGTCCGGCCGGCACCTGCCTCGGTCGAGCGACGTCCGCCCCGTCAGGGGCCGGTGAAGTCGGCCGTGGCCCCCCGGAAGCGCCGCCGCCGGGCACGCACCCGCTCCCCGCCCTGGTGGCGGCGCAGGTGCAGCCGCTCACGGTGCGACTCGGGCGAGTGGACGACGGTGACCGGACACGGCGCGTGCAGGGCGCACTGCATGCTGGTCGACCCGAGCAGCATGCTGGAGAACCCGCCGTGACCGCGGCTGCCGACCACCAGCAGGTCCGCGCCGTGCGACTCCCGGATGAGCGCGTCCGCCGCCGCGCCGAGGACGGCCGTCACGTGGATGACCGGGTGCGGCTCCGGGACCTCGCGGAGCACCTCGGCGATGACCGTCTCGGCCCGCTCCACCGCCGCGGCCTCGGCCTCGTCGTAGTCGAAGCCGCCGACCGCGTCGAAGTCCATCCACGCCTCGGGCGGGCGGTGGGAGATGACCGCCTCGACGGGCACACCCCGGCGGACGGCGTCCTCGACGGCGAACCGCAACGCGGCCCGCGCGCCCGCTGAGCCGTCCACGCCCACCACCACGCGGGACCCTCGCGCCTGGGGTTGGTCGACCTGTTCGGCTTGCTCGGTCATGACGGCCTCCTCAGCACCGCCCGCCGTGGGGCCCGGTGCACCACGGGCGTCTCGATCATGGTCCGGGCGGCCTCCCGGGGACAAGGACCTCCGTCGCCGCCGAGCCGGCCACCCGGCCTGTCGGCGTGGAGTCGGGGACGCCGCGACGCCGGGTGGCCCGCTCGCCGCAGCTGTCCGCAGGACCCGGATGGCGACCTCGTCACCGTCAGCGACCAGCCATCGGACTGGCGTCACGGGCCGGACCACCGGGGCGCGCTGCGGGCCCGCACCGGCGCCGCCCGGGCGTACCGTGCCGCGCATGACCGCGGAGACCGCATCCGCCGACCGCCTGCTGGCCGGGCGCTACGCGCTCAGAGAAGTCCTCGGCCGCGGCGGCATGGGCGTCGTCTGGCTGGCCACCGACCTGCGGCTGGAGCGGCCGGTGGCGATCAAGGAAGTCACCTTCTCGCTGCACCTGTCCGACGAGGAGCGCCGGGTGCTGCGGGAGCGCACGATGCGCGAGGCGCGCGCCGCCGCCCGGCTGGACCACCCCTCGGTCACCTCGGTCTACGACGTGGTCGAGGAGGACGGGCGGCCGTGGCTGGTGATGGAGCACGTGGAGTCGTGCAGCCTGCAGCAGGTCGTCGACGGACAGGGTCCGCTGCCGTGGCCGGCGGTCGCCCGCATCGGGTTGGACGTGCTGGCCGGGCTGACCGCCGCACACGAGGCCGGCATCGTGCACCGGGACGTGAAGCCGGCCAACGTGCTGGTCGCCCCCGACGGGCGGGCCTGCCTCACCGACTTCGGGATCGCCACGGCCACCGGCGACCCGGCGATCACCACGACCGGCGCGATCATCGGCTCGCCGTCCTACATGGCACCCGAGCGCGCTCACGGCGAGCCGCCGGGGCCGGGTGTCGACCTGTGGTCGCTCGGCGCGACGCTCTACACCGCGGTGGAGGGGCGGCAGGCCTTCGGCCGCGGCGAACCGATGGCCACGCTCATGGCCGTCGTGGCCGAGGAGCCCCCGCCACCCACCCGCGCCGGCCCGCTCGAACCGGTGCTGCGCGGCCTGCTCGAGAAGGACCCGGCGCGCCGGATGACCGCCGAACAGGCGCGCCGCGCGCTGCAGACGGTCCTCGACGAGTCGCGGGACGCCCCCTGGTCACCGCCGCCGTCGACGCAGGGACCACGACCGGTGCCCGAGGACGAGCGGGTGGAGCGGATCGACGCCTCGGACCTGCGGAAGCTGGCGGCCGCGTCGGCGACCGTGCTCGGGGCGGTGGCCCGGGACGCCCGCGACCAGGCCCGCCACCTGGCCGAGCGCCGGCGGGAGCGGCGGGCGCAGGGCCGGCAGCGCCAGGCCGGAGCGGACGAGGCACCGCCTCCGCTCGAGGCGCCGACTCCCGCCGAGGCGCCGGCCCCCGCCGAGGCGCCGGCTCCTCGCCGGGCGCAGCCGCCGGTGGACCGGGCAGGCGGCCCGCCGCGGCGGCACCGGTTCAAGCGCCGCTGGGTCGTCGTCCCGGTGCTCGTGGTGGTGCTCGTGCTGCTCGCCGTGGCGGCCGGCCTGGTGGTGCTCGCCGGCTACCTGCTCGGCTGGTCCTGACGCGCCCCGGCCGGTCCTGCGGCAGGCTCGGCCCATGACGACACCGTCCTCCGACACCCCTCAGCCGCGTGACATCGCCCTGGAGATGGAGACGCCCGAGCAGGCCGCCGACCTGGAGGCGCAGAGCGAGCCGGAGGAGCGCCCGGACGGCGAGTGAGCGGGGAGCCTGGGGGTAGCGGTCGCCCCATGCGCAGCCGCGACGTCCTCACGTACGCCTACGAGCAGATCGCCGACACGTTCCCCGGCACCGTCGAGGGCCTGGGCCCCGCTGACCTCGCCCGCCGCGTCGGGCCGGGCGCCAACCCGATCGGCTGGCTGGCCTGGCACCTGCTGCGGGTGCAGGACGACCACGTCGCCGAGGTCGCCGGCACCCAGCAGGTGTGGACGGCGGAGGGCTGGGCCGGCCGCTTCGGCCTGCCGGTCGACGACGCGGCCACCGGCTACGGGATGAGCGACGAGGAGGTCGACGCCGTCCGGATCCCCTCGGCCGACCTGCTGCTCGGCTATGCCCAGGCGGTGCACGCCCGGACGGCGGAGTTCCTGCGCGGGC
>DASQNB010000628.1:0-2426 GCA_035645175.1 Geodermatophilus sp. | reverse complement strand
CAGCGCCCGGACGTCGTGCTGGTCAACCTGGTCGACCCCGGGTCCAACGCGGCGGCCGTGGCGGCGGCGCTGGAGGTGGCACCGACGGTCGGCGTCCTGCACCTGCCCGGCGATGCCGACGAACGGGCGCACCTGGTCGAGCTGTACGGCGCGATGGCCGCCGTCGTGACGCCCGCTGCGGGCGGCCGGGACCAGCTGGTCGGCGAGCTGGGAGTGCCGCCGGAGCGGGTGCACGTCGTCCCCAACGGCGTGGACGTCCCCGCCGACCCGGCCGGGCCGGCCGGGGGCCCGGTGCCGCGGGTCGGCGGGCTGGGCCGGCTGACCGCGCAGAAGGGCTTCGACGTGCTGCTCGACGCCGTCCGGTCGCTGGCCGAGGCCGGCGTGGCCCTCGAGGTGGTGGTCGGCGGCGAGGGGCGGGACGGCGAGCAGCTGCGCGCTCGGGCCGCCGGCCTGCCGGTCACCTTCTCCGGCTTCGTCGACGACGTGCGCGGCTTCCTCGCCGGGCTGGACGTCTTCTGCCTGTCCTCCCGCCGTGAGGCGCTGCCGCTGGTGCTGCTGGAGGCCATGGCCGAGGGGCTGCCGTGCGTGGCCACCGACGTGGGCGACGTCGCGGTCGCGGTCGGCGCGGACGCCGTCGTCGTCCCGCCGGGGGACGCCGGGGCGCTGGCCGCGGCGCTCGCCGGCCTGCTCGCCGACCCCGCGCGCCGGGCGGATCTCGGCCGGCGGGCGCGGGCCCGGGCGGCCGCCGCGTTCGACGCGGACCTGATGGCCCGGCGGACGTCCGCCGTCCTCGCCCTCGCGGCGGGTGTGCCCCCGACCGGTCCGGGGAAGGGCCAGGGGCGAGAGAGTTGACGCGCGCGGGGCACCGCAGCCCCGCACCGAGAGAGGACGCCGCCCATGGCCATCGCCACCGTCAACCCCGCCACCGGCGAGACGCTGCAGACCTTCGAGCCGCTGTCCGACGAGGCCGTCGAGGAGAGGATCGCCCGCGCGGCCGCCGCGTTCGAGGGCTACCGGCTGACCACCGCACAGCAGCGCGCGGGCTGGCTGCGCAGCGCCGCCGACGTGCTGGAGGCCGACACCAAGGCCGTCGCCGAGCTGATGACCACCGAGATGGGCAAGACGCTGGCCGCCGCCGAGGCCGAGGTCGGCAAGTGCGTCAAGGCGCTGCGCTACTACGCCGAGCACGGCGAGGACATGCTGCAGCCACAGCCGGCCGACGCCTCCGCCGTCGGCGCGGTCGAGGCCTACGTCGTCCACCAGCCGCTGGGCGTGGTCCTGGCGGTCATGCCGTGGAACTTCCCGATGTGGCAGGCGATGCGCTTCGCGGCCCCGGCGCTGATGGCCGGCAACGTCGGCCTGCTCAAGCACGCCAGCAACGTGCCGCAGACCGCGCTGTACCTGGAGGAGCTCTTCCGCAAGGCCGGCTTCCCCGACGACGTCTTCCAGACCCTGCTCATCGGGTCGGGGCAGGTGGAGGCGGTGCTCCGGGACGACCGGGTGGTCGCCGCGACGCTGACCGGCAGCAACGCCGCCGGGCAGGCGGTGGCCCGGGTCGCCGGGGACGTCATCAAGAAGACCGTGCTGGAGCTCGGCGGGTCCGACCCGTTCATCGTCATGCCCTCGGCCGACCTCGACCGCGCCGCCGAGGTGGCGGTGACCGCGCGCTGCCAGAACAACGGGCAGAGCTGCATCGCCGCCAAGCGCTTCTTCGTGCACGCCGACGTGGCCGACGAGTTCACCCGGCTGTTCGCCGAGAAGCTCGAGGCGCTCCCCGTCGGCGACCCGATGGACGCGGCCACCAAGGTCGGCCCGCTGGCCACCGAGTCCGGCCGAGAGGACGTCGAGGGCTACGTGGCCGACGCCGTCGAGAAGGGCGCCACCGTCGTGGTCGGCGGCAAGCGGGTCGACCGGCCCGGCTGGTTCTACGAGCCGACCCTGGTGACCGGCGTGACCCCGGAGATGGGGATCTGGTCGGAGGAGGTCTTCGGTCCCGTCGCCGCGCTGCACACCGTCGCCGACCTCGACGAGGCCATCCGGCTGGCCAACGACCACGTCTACGGCCTGGGCTCGAACCTGTGGACCGAGGACCAGGGCGAGCGGCTGCGGTTCATCCGCGACATCCAGTCCGGCATGGCGTTCGTCAACGGCATGACCACCAGCTACCCGGAGCTGCCCTTCGGCGGGGTGAAGCAGAGCGGCTACGGCCGGGAGCTGACCGAGGTCGGCATGTACGAGTTCACCAACGCCAAGACCGTGTGGATCGGCGCGCCCAGCAGCAAGCAGGGTGGTGGTGACACAGCCGCGGCCGCGAACGAGTGAGCCGCGTCGTCCTGGCGACCGCCTACGGCGGGCCGGAGGTGCTCACCGTCGCCGACCGGCCGGTGAGCGCCCCCGGCCCGGGCGAGGCGCGGGTCGAGGTGCGC
>DASQNB010000627.1:0-3331 GCA_035645175.1 Geodermatophilus sp. | reverse complement strand
GGCCCCGTCCAGAGGCTCGCCGCGAGCGTGCGAGCGGTGAGGAGGACGGGGTCCTTCTCGGGGTCCCCTCACGGCGAGGGGAACGGGGTCCTTCTCCAGCGGCGGCGGTGTCCGGCGGCCGGGGCGGTCCCCGGCCGGGGGCCACGCCGCGCGGGCGGTGGCGCTCATGCGGCCTCCTCACCGTCGCTGGTCGGCCGCGTGCGCGGCCCGTGCGTCCCCGTGGTGGTCCCTGCGGCGCTCATGCGGCCCGCCGGATGCGCTCGGCGGCCCGCACGCGGGCCGAGGCGGCCCGGGGGTTGGCCGCGACCTCCGCCTCGGACGCCGCCTCGCCACCGCGGGTCAGCAGCCGCAGCGTCGGGCCCAGCTCGGGCAGCGGCACCGGCAGCTCCGGCGGCGTGCGGTCCACCGCACCGGCCGCGAGCGTCCGCTTGACGATGCGGTCCTCCAGGGAGTGGAAGGTGATGACGGCGAGCCGGCCCCCGACGGCCAGCGCGTCGAGCGCCGCCGGCAGCGCCCGCTCGAGGACGCCGAGCTCGTCGTTCACCTCGATGCGCAGCGCCTGGAACGTCCGCTTGGCCGGGTGCCCGCCGGTGCGGCGGGTGGCGGCGGGGATCGAGTCGCGCACCAGGTGCGCCAGCCGCTCGGTGTGCGTGAACGGCGCGCGCTCCCGCTCGCGGGTGATGGCCGCGGCGATCCGGGTGGCGAACCGCTCCTCGCCGTAGACGCGCAGCACGCGGGCCAGGTCGCCGGTGGCGTAGGTGTTGACGACGTCGGCGGCCGTGCGCGGCGCCGACGGGTCCATCCGCATGTCCAGCGGGGCGTCGGTGGCGTAGCTGAAGCCCCGCTCCGGGCGGTCGAGCTGCAGCGAGGAGACCCCGAGGTCGAACAGCACGGCCTGCACCTCGGGCAGGCCGAGCCGGTCGAGCACCTCGGGCAGCTCGTCGAAGACCGCCGGGACGACGGTGGCCCGGTCGGCCACGCCGGCGGCCGCCAGCCGTCGGGTCGCCTCGGCGCGGGCGTCGGGGTCGCGGTCCAGGCCGACCAGGCGCAGCCCGGGGTGGGCGCGCAGCAGCGCCAGCGCGTGCCCGGCCAGGCCGAGGGTGGCGTCGACGAGGACGGCGCCGGCGCCGGCGCAGGCCGGGCCGAGCAGCTCGGTGACCCGGTCGAGCAGGACCGGCACGTGCACCGTGGACGTGGCCCGCCCTTCCGGCGCCGGCTCGGTGCTGCTCATCGTCGGCGGCTCCTGAACGGGTCGGGGCGCCCGGGGGCGCGGGGGCCCGTCCATGGTGGGGCCCTGCTGCGGTCGGCGGGCGGAGGGCAGCGGCGTTTCGCCGGTACCCGGGAACGCTGCTGGGGCGCCCGGTGCGGGAGGGCGTGCAGGGGTGGCGGGGCCGGAGGGGTGGGTGGGGGCGGAGGGCGCGGTCCGGGCGGTGGGGCGTGGTGGGATTGGTGGGGTGCGGTGGGATCGGTGGGGTGCGGTGGGGTCCCGACCCGGGACGGACGCCCGGCCCGCCCCCCGCGGGGTCCGCCTGGCGTCGGGGAAGTACGTCAGGTGGAGCCCCGCGGGGACGGGCGGGCCCGCGCCGGTGGGGACCGGCGGCGTGCCCGGTGGGCGGTGCGTCTCCTCCGGTGCCGCGGGGTCCGAGCCGCGGGGAAGACGACTCGGGCCGGTCCGGTCGAGCCGCGGGGAAGTCGGCTCGGTCGGGAGGGCGGTCCCGGAGGGGTAGGAGGGGCGGGACGTCGGGTCAGGAAAGGGTGGGCATCCCCTCGCTCTCCATGTCGGCGTAGGCGGCCTCCTGCTCGGCCACGTAGGCGTCCCAGGTGCCGGCGTCCCAGATCTCGAAACGGGTGTCGACGCCGACGACGACCACGTCACGGTCGAGGCCGGCGTACTCGCGCAGGTTCGCGGGGATGGTGATGCGGCCGGTCTTGTCCGGCTCGACCTCGACCATCGAGCCGAAGCTCATGCGGGCCCGCATGCGGGCCGCGGCGGTGTCGGAGGGCGCCATCGAGGCGGCCGCGGCGCTCTGCTCGGCGACCCGGGCCATCGTGAGGCCGTACACGCAGCGCTCCTGGCCCTTCTTGATCACCATGCCGCCGGCCACCTGCTCGCGGAAGCGGACGGGGAGTGCGAGCCGGCCCTTCTCGTCGAGGCGCAACGGGTAGCTGCCGACGAACACCGGAACACCTCCCCCATCGGTCCTCCTCGCACTCCGGGGCGCCCCCGGGACGGGCCATGCCTCCCCACCGGGCCACACAGTAACCCACTACGCCCCACCGGACACCACTCGACACCATGTCGTGACAGGCCCTCCCCACCCCCGCTCCCGCAGGTCAGCGGGCCGCCCGCGGGCGGCCGTCGAGGGGTGGGGAGCGGTGGGGTCCGGCCCCACCGCTCCCCACCTCGGCGGCGCTCCGGCAGGGCCTCCCGAGGGGTCGCAGTGGGGTGCCGGTGGGGGCCCGGGGCGAGGCGCCGTGTGGGGTCGGCGTGCCGGTGTGCGACGACACGCCCGGGAGGCGTCCGGGCACGTACGGTTGAGGACGTGACCGAGGTGACCCGTACCAGCGACGGCACGGAGGCCCTGGTCGACGTCGCGGCGGAGGGTGCCCGCATCGCGGCGAACATGGCGCGGGTCGTCCACGGCAAGCCCGACGTGGTCCACCTGGCCCTGGTCGTGCTGCTGGCCGAGGGCCACCTGCTGATCGAGGACGTGCCCGGTGTCGGCAAGACCACGCTGGCCAAGGCGCTGGCCGCGTCGGTGGACGCGAGCGTGCGCCGCATCCAGTTCACGCCCGACCTGCTGCCGAGTGACGTCACCGGGGTCTCGGTCTACGACCAGGAGTCCCGGGAGTTCGAGTTCAAGCCCGGCGCGGTGTTCGCCAACATCGTCGTGGCCGACGAGATCAACCGGGCCTCCCCCAAGACCCAGTCGGCACTGCTGGAGTGCATGGCCGAGCGGCAGGTCACCGTGGACGGCGTCAGCTATGAGCTGGCCCGGCCCTTCCTCGTCATGGCCACCCAGAACCCGATCGAGATGGAGGGGACCTACCCCCTCCCCGAGGCGCAGCGCGACCGCTTCACCGCCCGGGTCTCCATGGGCTACCCCGACCGCGAGGCCGAGCTGGCGATGCTCGACGACCTGGTGACCACCGACCCGCTGACCACGCTGACGCCGGCCACGGACGCCGCGGGGGTGCGCGCGCTGGTCGCCGCCGTCGGCCGGTTGCACGTCTCCGAGGCGGTGCGCCGCTACGTCGTGGCGCTGGTCGAGGCCACCCGCCGCTCCCCCGACCTGCGGCTGGGCGCCTCGCCCCGCGCCGGGCTGCAGCT
>DASQNB010000626.1:0-22831 GCA_035645175.1 Geodermatophilus sp. | reverse complement strand
CCCCATGCCGAAGACCGCCGGCTACGGCATGCAGTTCTGGGACGCCTGGGTCAAGTACGCGGTGACCCGGGACCCCGGCTTCGACTCGCTGTCCCTCGACCCGCTGGCGCCGGGCCCGTGGGAGGCGCGCATCTCGGAGCTCACCGCGCTGCAGGACGTCAACGACACCGACCTGCGGTCCTTCGCGAGGAGGGGCGGCAAGCTCCTGCTGCTGCACGGGACGGCGGACGAGCTGGTCAGCCACCGGGCCACGGTGGAGTACTACGAGGGGCTGGTGGAGACCATGGGCCAGCGCAAGGTCGACGCGTTCGCCCGCTTCTACCTGGTTCCCGGTGCCAACCACGCCAACCTCTCCGCCGCGTTCGCCGCCGGCTGGGACTCCCTCACCGCCCTGGACCGCTGGGTGACGACCGGCGCGGCACCGTCCGACCCCGTCGTCCGGGACACCAACCCCGGCGCCACCCGCACGCGGCCGCTGTGCGAGTACCCGGCACACCCCAAGTACGACGGCACGGGAAGTCCCGACGAGGCGGCCAGCTTCGACTGTGTGACGGGGTAGCCGAGGTCAGGCCCGCTGGTGTCCACGTGGTCGACGTGTCACGTGGGTGCCGGCGGCGCCCGGTCAGCCCTCCACGAGCTCCTGGCACACCCCGAGCAGGCGGGACCGCAGCTCTGCTCCGCGGCGGGCGAACCCGCGCTGGGCGGCGACGTACTGCGCCTTGCCCTCGGGCGTCTCGATGGCGACCGGCTGGTAGCCGGCGGCGCGCAGGTCGTAGGGCGAGGCGCGCATGTCCAGAACGCGGACGTCGGCCGCCAGCACGAAGCAGTCCAGCAGCAGGTCGCCGGGGACGGCGGGGCCGAGCTTGTAGGCCCACTTGTAGAGGTCCATGGTCGCGTGCAGGCAGCCCGGCTGCTCCAGCTCGACCTGGGTCGCGCGGGTGGGCTGCAGCCGGTTGCGGCCGACGGCGGCCGGCGTGAAGAACCGGAACGCGTCGAAGTGCGAGCAGCGGATCGGGTGGGCCTCCACGACCGCGTCGGTGCCGGCCTGGCCCAGCCGCAGCGGCAGCGGGTGCCGGTGCTCGTCGTCCCGGTAGACCATGGCCCACTCGTGCAGCCCGAAGCAGCCGGTGTGCGCCGGCCGGGCCGCGGTCGCCGCGAGCAACCGGGCGACGAAGGCCAGGGTGTCCCCGCGGGCGGCGAGGAAGGCGGCGCGGTCGACGGTGACCGCGCCGTCGTCGTCGGTGGCGTACCAGCGCCAGGCCGCGTGCGGCGCCGGGCCGTCCGGGCCGGCCTCGAGCACCACCCCGGCGCCCGGGTGCCAGCGGCGCAGCTGCGTCGGGCGGGCGCTGTAGTACTCGTGGAGGAAGTCCTCGACCGGGTGCCGCGTGCCGGTGGCCCGGCGGGCGCGGTGCCCCGCGGTCAGCGCGTCGGCCCGCTCCGCGTGCGCCTGCGCCAGCGCGCTCCACTCGGCCGCCGGCAGGGGAACGGGGACGACGGGCACCCGATCAGGGTAGGAGGCAGGGGCCACCGACCGTGTCCGACGGCGAGCAGGCTGCCCAGCATCACCGCATGATCGGCAAGCCCCTCCCGTGCCGCCTCGGGTTCCACTCCTCCGTGCGGCAGCACCCCGCTGACGAACGGTCGCACGGCCCGGACCAGGAGGTCTGCCGTCGGTGCGGCAAGCAGATGGGGGACCTCGGTGGGCTCCCGCCGCGCTCGCTGAGCGGAGGCGGGGCGATGGGTTGAGGAGGCAGGCTCGGCCCGCTCAGCCGGCGGCAGGACCGGTGAGCCGGTGCAGCCGCAGCGCCAGGTGCACCTCGAGGGCCCGCTCCGGCGCCGACCACTCGCGGCCCAGTAGCCGGCCCACCCGCTCCAGCCGCTGGGTCACGGTGTTGACGTGCACCTGCAGCGCCTCGGCCGCCCGCGCCGGCGAGCCGCCGGCGTCGAACCAGGCACGCAGCGTGCCGACCAGGTCGGTGCCGCGCCGCTCGTCGTAGTCCAGCACCGGGCCGAGCGTGGCGGTGACGAAGCCGCGCACGTCCCGGCCCTCGCCGACCAGCAGCCCGACGAAGCCCAGCTCGTCGGCGCTGGCCGCCTGCCCGGCCCGGCCGAGGGCGACCAGGGTCGAGGCGCAGCGCTGGGCCTCGGCGTGCGCCGGGGCGACCGCGGCCGGCCCCTGCGCCGGACCCGCACCGCCGACGGTGACCGGCCGGCCCACGGCCGTGGTGAGGTCCCGGCACACCTGCGCCGCCGCGGCGCCGGGCTCCTGACCGGGCAGGCAGAGCACGACCTGCCCGTCGTGCAGTCCGGCCAGCCCGCCGCGGACGGCGGCCAGGTGGGTGGCCTGCGCCAGCGCCCGGCCCCGGCCGGGTTCCTCGACCAGGGCGACGACGACCGCGTGCGGCCGGTCGAGGTCGGCGCCCAGCCGGCGGGCGCGCTCACGCAGCCCGTCGGGGTCGCGCAGCGCGGGCCCGAGCAGCTCCTCCAGCAGCTCGCCGCGCACCCGGCTCTCGGCCTCGCTGGCGCTGCGGCGGATGAGCAGCAGCAGGGCGGTCACCAGCGCGGCGCGCTCCAGGATGCGCTGGTCGGCGTCGGAGAGCTCGTCGCGCCGGTGCAGCACCAGGCCGCCGAGCAGCTCGGCGCCGACGGTCACCGCGGCGGTCCACCAGCTGCCGTCGCGCACGGTACGGCCGGTCGAGCGGGCCAGGGTCAGCGCCGCGGCCGGGTCCGGCGGCAGGTCGCCGTCCGACCCGGGGGACGGCGTCCCGCGGCCGTGCTCGTCGAGGATGGTGATCCGCCCGCCGAGCGCCTCGGTGACGGCGGCGGCGACGTCCTCCACCCCGCCGCCGCGCAGCACGATGTCGATGAACCGGTCGTGCGCGCCGGCGGCCCGCTCCACCGACGTCGAGTGCGCGCGCAGCTCCCGGGTGGCCGTCGACAGCTCCTCCAGCGCCGCCCGGGTCTCCTCGAGCAGGCGCGCGTTGTCCAGCGCGATCGCCGCGTGCGCGGCCAGGGAGGCCAGCAGCGAGACCTCGGAGCGGTCGTAGAGCCGCTCGCTGCGGTCGGCGGCGAACAGCACCCCGATCACCCGCGAGCCGCGCACCAGCGGCACCCCGAGGATGGCGACCAGGCCCTCCTCGGCCACACCGCCGTTGATCTCGTCGGTGTGCTGGAAGCGCGGGTCGGCGAAGTAGCGGGCCGTGGCGTACGGCGCGGCGGTCTGCGCGACCAGGCCGCCGAGGCCGGCGCCCATGGGCAGCCGCAGCGCCTGGAAGCGGGCCGAGACGGAGCCGTCCGTCACCCGCATGTAGGTGTCACCGCGGGCGTCGTCGTGCAGCGTCAGGTAGGAGACGTCGGTGCCCAGCAGCTGCCGGGCCCGCCGGACGATCGCGGTGAGCACCTCGTCGACGCTGCGCAGCGCGGCGAGGTCGCCCGCGGTGTCGAACAGCGCGGCCAGCTCGGACTCCCGGCGGCGCCGCGCGGCGAAGGCGTCGCGCACCTGCAGCGCCAGGAGCTTGACCCGCTCCAGCCCGGCGAGGGTCGCGCCGTCGGCGCCGGCGGCCCGGGCGCGCACGACCGGCCCCTCGAACTCGATCGCCGCGGCCTCCTCGAGCAGCAGCGCGAAGTACTCCGCGGCGCCGTCCAGCTGTCCGGACGCCGGCGCCGGCCCCCTGCAGGGTCCCGCCGCGAGCTGGCGAGCGGTGGGGGGCAGGGGGTCCTCCATCAGTGGGCGCTCCACCCGCCGTCCATCACCAGGGAGCTGCCGGTGATCGAGGCCGCCACCGGCGAGCACAGGTAGGCCACCGCTTCGGCCACCTCCTCGGGCTCGATCAGCCGCTTGATCGCGGCCGGGGCGAGCATCACCTGCCCGACGACCTCGTCCTCGGACAGGCCGTGTGCCTTCGCCTGGTCGGCGATCTGGTTCTCCACCAGCGGGGTGCGCACGTAGGCGGGGTTGACGCAGTTGGAGGTGACCCCGTGCGGGGCGCCCTCCAGCGCGATCACCTTCGACAGCCCCTCGAGGCCGTGCTTGGCGGTGACGTAGGCGCTCTTGTAGGGCGAGGCACGCAGCCCGTGGACGGAGCTGATGTTGACGATGCGGCCCCAGCCGCGGCCGTACATGTGCGGCAGTGCGCCGCGGACCAGCCGGAACGGGGTCTCCAGCATCAGCCGCAGGATCAGCGAGAAGCGGTCGACCGGGAACTCGTGCAGCGGTGCCACGTGCTGCAGCCCGGCGTTGTTGACCAGCACGTCGACGTCGAGGTCCAGAGCGTCGAGCGCGTCGAGGTCGGACAGGTCGACGGCGACCGACCTCCCCCCGACCGCTGCCGCCACCGTCTCCGCCGCCTCGGCGTCCCGGTCGACGACGACCACGTCCGCGCCGGCCTGGGCCAGCCGTACCGCGCACGCCCGGCCGATGCCCGACGCGCCACCGGTGACGAGGGCCCGCCGCCCGCTGAGGGTTCCTGAGTCCGCCATGTCGCGGAACGCTAGGCCGTCCCGTCGTCCGCCCACACGGGGTGTGCCCACACACCTCGTCGGCTCGGGGTGGTAATCGGCCACACCCGATCGCCAGCGTCCGGGCCCGCGCGTCGGTGCGCTCGTCTTCGGCCACTTCGGCGATCGGCTCGGCCGCAAGAAGCTCCTGGTCATCTCCCTGCTGATGATGGGCGGGGCGACCTTCCTCATCGGACTGCTGCCGACCTACGGCACCGTGGGTGTCCTCGCGCCGGTCCTGCTCATCGTGCTGCGCCTGGTCCAGGGCTTCGCGCTCGGGGGCGAGTGGGGTGGGGCCGTCCTGATCGTCTCCGAGCACGGCAAGCCCGAGCACCGCGGCTTCTGGGCCTCCTGGCCACAGGCCGGCGCCCCCGCCGGGAACCTGCTGGCCACCGGCGTCCTGGCGCTGCTGGCCACGTTCCGGACCGATGAGGCGTTCGAGGCCTGGGGGTGGCGGATCCCGTTCCTGCTGTCCGCGGTGCTGATCCTCGTGGGCCTGTGGGTGCGGCTGACGGTGTCGGAGTCCCCGGTGTTCCTCGAGGCGCAGCGCGCTGCCGAGGCCAGGGCGGCCGAGACCGGACAGGCGGAGAAGGCCCCGATCGTCACGGTGACCGGTGAGGAGGCGGCGGTGGCGCTGCCCGAGCCGGTGCAGACCGCGCTTGGCTGGGTGGTGCGGGAGGCGGTGACCAACGTGCTGCGGCACAGCCGGGCGCGCTGGTGCACCGTCGAGCTGTCCGCGGCCGGCGGGGAGGCGGAGCTGCAGGTGGCCAACGACGGCGTCCGCGGGACGGCGGACTCCTGGGGCAACGGGCTGACCGGCCTGGCCGAGCGGCTCGCGGCCACCGGCGGGCGGCTGGTGGCGGGTCCGGACGGCGACCGGTTCGTCCTCGCCGCGTCCGTCCCGGTGGGGGTGCCGGCGTGATCCGGGTGCTGCTGGCCGACGACGAGAACCTGATCCGCTCGGCGCTGGCCGCGCTGCTGGCGCTGGAGGAGGACCTCGAGGTCGTGGCCCAGGCCGCCTCGGGGGCCGAGGCGCTGGCGATGGCCCGGGCGCACACCCCCGACGTCGCCGTCCTGGACCTGCAGATGCCCGACCGCGACGGCATCTCCGTCGCCGGCGAGCTGGCCACCGTGCTGCCCGGCTGCGCGGTCGTGATCGTCACGGGACACGGCCGGGCCGGTCACCTCAAGCGGGCGCTGGAGGCCGGCGTGCGCGGGTTCCTGCCCAAGACGGTCAGCGCGCCGGTGCTCACCGACGTCGTCCGGACGGTGCACCGCGGCGGGCGCTACGTGGACCCCGAGCTGGCCGCGGAGGCGATCAGCGCCGGGGACAGCCCGCTGACGCCGCGGGAGGCCGACGTCCTGGAGCTGGCGGCCGGGGGCGCACCGGTCGATGAGATCGCCGCCCGGGCGCACCTGTCGCCGGGGACGGTGCGCAACCACCTGTCGGCCGCGGCGACGAAGCTGGGCGTGCCGAACCAGCACGCCGCCGTGGAGGCAGCGCGCCGGTTCGGCTGGATCTGATCGGCCCCCTGCAGGGTCCCGCCGCGAGCTCGCGAGCGGTGGGGGGCAGGGGGTCCTCTTTCAGGAGTTGCCGGGCTGGATCGGGGCGTCGTCCTGCTGGGCGTCGTCGTCGGTGGTCAGGGTGACCTCGTCGCGCTCGCCGCCGTCCGACCGGTCCTGCCCGGTCACGCCGTCGACCATGTTGTCCTCGGACGGGCCGGTCCCACCGCCGGCCGGCTGTGGCTCGCTCATGCTGCTCTCCTCGCGTCGTGGGGTGTCGCCGGTTCAGACGGTGCTGCCGGACCCGCCGCGCTCGGCGCGCGCCGGGTCGCTGTCGGCCTTGGCCGGCAGGTCGTCGGGCTGGGCGGCGTCGCGTTCGACGGCCTCCTCGCGGGTGAGGGGCACGTCGTCGAAGCCCGAGCCGGTGCTGCTGTCGTCGCCGGTACCCGATGCGGTGGGGATGTCCTGCTGGATCCGGTCACTGCCCTGGGGGTCGCTCACGGGGAGCCTCCTGTCCGAGCCGCTGTCGCCGTCAGCCATGCCCGTCGTCGTCCCCGCGAAACGACCGGCCCGCCGTCCAGTGGGGGAGGCGGCCGCCGGTCGGTTCGAGGAGTGGGGGTCCGGCGGCCTCCCCGACGAGAGCCGGGACGGGTTCCGCGCAGCAGGGGACGGCTCCTGGCCGCGGTGTCGTCCGGAGGACGACAGATCACCCAGCAGGCACCCTCGTCGACCTCCGTGAGCGGCCGGTGACCGGCAGCACGCACCGGCGCGGGACGCCGACCGCGGTGGGCGCGTCCTCCCCCGGGAGGATGAGGGAGCCACTCAACAACTGTTCCGTATGTGCCGATGTGCACCCCGTGACCCGACCCACCACCGCCCTCGCCGCCGCCGCGCTCACCACGCTCCTGGCCGCCTGCGGCACCGCGACTGCCGACACCGAGCAGCCTGCCGCCGAACCGTCCGCCCCCGTCGCCCCCGACGGCACCACGCTCGTCATCGGCTCGGTCAGCGACGACCCGGAGGAGGAGGCGGAGGTCTTCCAGCCCTTCATCGACCACGTCGCGGCACAGCTCGGGGACGTCGGCGTGACCGGCGGCGACGTCGTCGTGGCCGAGTCCGTCGAGGAGATGGACGAGCTGCTGCGCAGTGGCGAGGTCGATCTGTACGTCGACAACATGAACGGCGTCACCCAGGTCGTCGAGGGCGGGTCCGGGACCCCCTTGCTGCGCCGCTGGAAGGACGGCGCGCCGACCTACCACAGCGTCGTCGTCACCCGGCGGGACAGCGGGATCGCCACCCCCGAGCAGCTGGTCGGTCGCACGGTCGCCTTCGAGGAGGAGACCTCGACCGACGGCTACTTCCTGCCGGTGAGCACGCTGCGGCAGCTCGGGCTGACCGTGTCGCAGGTCGCCGAGCCCACCTCACCGCCTGCCCCGGGCGAGATCGGTTTCGTCTTCTCCGGCGACGACGAGAACACCGTCTTCCTGGTCCTCGACGGCCAGGTCGACGCCGGCGCGCTCAGCGAGGAGGACCTGCTGGAGAACGCCGGGAGCCGCGCCGGCGAGCTGGTGACCGTGGCCCGCAGCATCGACGTCCCGCGGCACGGCGTCGTGGCCAGGACCGACCTCGACCCGGCGCTGGCGCAGGCGCTGACCGCCGCGCTGACCACCCTGCACGAGACCGCCGAGGGCCAGGAGGTGCTCGAGGAGTTCGACGACACCGCGCGCTTCGACGCGCTGCCCGCCGAGGCGCTCGCCCCCGTGCTCGAGCTGCGCCGGTTCCTCGGTGATGGCACGCCGTGAGCTGAGCCGGCGTCCGCCGCGGTGGTCCCCCGGGGCGCGGCTGGGCCTGCCGGCTCGCTTCGCCCTCACCCTCGTCGTCGTCGGGCTGCCGATCGGGACGTTGGGCACCCAGGTGGTCGTCGACCGGCAGGTCGCCGCGCTCGAGGCCAACGCCGAGGCCAGCGTCCGGGGCGTCCTGGAGCTGCTGGAGTCCTCGGTGACCAACCTGATGGTCGCGGGGGACGTCTCCGGCCTGCACGACGTGCTCGGTGACGTCCGCCGGCACGACGGCGTCAGCGACACCTTCGTGATCGACGAGCACGGCGTCCTGCTGGCCGACGGGACCGACGACGAGGAGCGCCGGTACAGCCGTCCCGACCTGCACGCCGAGGTGCTCGCCGAACTGGAGTCCTCCGCGGGCGAGCCCGTGGTCTTCGAGGAGGGCGGGCACCTCGACACCGCCCTGCCGCTGATGCTCGGCGACGAGCGCGTCGGTGTCGCCGTCGTCCAGTACTCACTGGCCGAGGTCCACGCCGAGGCGGCGGTCGCCCGGCGGACCGGCCTGGTGCTCGGGGTGGCCTTCACCGGCCTGGCCGGGCTGGCGGTCACCCTGCTCGCCGTCCGGCTCACCCGCGCCCTGGTCCGGCTCACCGAGTTCGCCCGCGTGGCCGCGGAGGACCACCTGCCGCGCGTCCTGGCGGCCGTGCGGGAGGGCCGGTCGGTCGAGCCGTACCTGCTGCCGGCTCCGGCCGAGGTGGGCAACGGCCGGGAGGCCCGCCGGCTGGCCGACGCGCTCGGCACCTACGGGTCGGTGGTCAACGGGATGGCCGGGGACCTGGCCCGGTTGCTCCGGGAGACCGACGCCCGGTTCGCCAGCGCGTTCGAGGGCTCCGCCGTCGGCATGGCGATCCTGGGCCCCGAGGACGGGCGGCCGGTCGCGGTCAACGACGCCCTGTGCCGGCTCCTGGGCCGGGAGCGCGCGGACCTGCTCACGGTCTCCCTGCCGTCCCTGGTCCACGCCGCCGACCGCCCCGCGTACGACGCCCGGCTGGCCGCCCTCCTCGGCGGCAGCGCCCCGGGGGCCCCCGTGGAGATCCGCTGCGTGCGCGGCGACGGCGAGGAGGTCTGGACGATGGCCAGCGCCGCGGTGCACCGCGACGAGGACGGCGCCGTCCGTGCCGTCTTCCTGCAGCTGGTCGACGCCTCGGCGCGCAAGCAGGCGGAGCGCGACCTGGTCCGCCTGGCCTACCACGACTCGCTCACCGAGCTGCCCAACCGCGCCTACCTGCTCGACGCGCTCGGGCGGGCGCTGGCCCGGGCCCGCCGGACGGCCGGTTCGATGGCGGTGCTGCTCCTGGACGTCGACCACTTCAAGGTGGTCAACGACAGCCTGGGCCACGACGCCGGCGACGTCCTGCTGCGCGAGGTCGCCGGCCGGCTGCGCGCGGCCGTCCGGGAGGGCGACACCGTCGCCCGCTTCGGCGGTGACGAGTTCGTCGTCGTGGCCGAGAGCCCCTGCGACGAGGAGAGCGCCACCGCGCTCGCCCAGCGGATCGAGGACGCGCTCGCCGCCCCCGTCGTCATCGACGGACGCGCCGTCCACGTGTCGGCCAGCATCGGCGTCGCCGTCTCCCACGGCGGCCGCGACGCCCGGGGCCTGATCCGCGACGCCGACACCGCGGCGTACTGGGCCAAGTCCCGCGGCCGGGCCCGCCACGAGCTGTTCGACGAGGAGCTGCGCCGCCGGGCCGACGCCCGCCTGGACATCGAGCAGGAGCTGCGGCTGGCGCTCGAGCGCGACGAGCTGGTCCCGTACTACCAGCCGGTCGTCAGCACGACGACCGGCGAGGTGCTCGGCCTGGAGGCGCTGGTGCGCTGGGAGCACCCGACGCGCGGTGTCCTCGCCCCCGGCGCGTTCATCGAGGTGGCGCTGGAGACGGGGCTCATCGTGCCGCTCGGCCGGCGGGTGCTCGAGCTGGCCCTCCGCGACCTCGCGGTGTGGGACGCCCTCGGCCCGGCCCGGCCCTGGGTCTCGGTGAACATCGACGCCCAGCAGCTGCACCTGGACGGCTTCGCCGACGACGTGGCCGGCGTCCTCCGGGACACCGGCACGGACCCCGACCGGCTCAAGCTGGAGCTCACCGAGAACGCCTTCCTCGACCTGGCCTCGGTGGAGGCGACCCACCGCCTGCGGGCGCTCGGCGTGCGGCTGGCGGTCGACGACTTCGGTACCGGGTACTCCTCGCTGCACTACCTGAGGCGGCTCCCGGTCGACGTGCTCAAGATCGACCGGTCGTTCGTGGAGGACCTCTCCGCCGACCCGCAGGCCGACGCCGTCGTCCGCGCCATCGTCGAGCTCTCGCACACGATGGGCCTGACGGTGGTCGCGGAGGGGGTGGAGACCGCCGAGCAGTCGGCGACGCTCGCCGCCATCGGCTGCGATGCCTCGCAGGGCTTCCTCATCGCCCGGCCCATGCCCGCCGGCTCGGTCCTCGCTCACCTGGGGCCGACGGCGGCCCCGCGTCCCCGCCCGGCCCTCACCGTCGCCGGCGGTTGATGCCCGGCCGCTGACGGCGGCTCAGCTGTTGCGACGGCGGGCGCGCATGACCAGGCCGGCCAGCCAGACCAGCAGGCCGCCGAGCGCCGCGGCGATCACCAGCGCGAGCACCAGCGGTGCCTGCACGTCGACGAAGACGAGGCTGATCTCGACGGTCTGGGTGTTGTAGACGACGAAGAGCACCAGCAGCACGGTGACGGCGATGAGCAGCGCCAGGGCCAGCGTGCGGCCGATGGTGCGGCCGGTGTGGCGCTCGCGGGACGGCGTCCGGCCGGTGGTGGCGGGCCCGGTCGTCGTCCCGGGGGTCGTGGTCCCGGGGGTCGTCGTCGGGCCGGTGGCGCCCGGTCGCGTGCGGGTGGGGTCTGAGCCAGGGACGGTCACGGGTCGAGTCTGGTCTCCGGCGCCGTCATGCGCACCGTCAGCGCGCGTCGGGCTCGGTCTCGGCCGGCGGCCAGCTCGGGCCCGCCACGCCGTCGGCCGGGCCGGGCGTGCCGCCCTGCGAGTCCGGGTCGCCGGGAGGGGCGGCCTCGCTGCCGAGGGGCTGGGCGTCGCGCGGTTCGTCGGGCTCCGGCATGGTCATGACCACATCGTCGCCCCGCCGTGGACACGGCCGCCACCGCTCGGCGTCGCGGCTCCGGCGCTACTCGTCGAGGACGGGACCCGCTTCGTGACGGGGGTGGCCCTTGGTGCGCTCCCGCTGCTTCATCCGGGCTTCGAGGACGTGCCGGTCGCCGTCGGACAGCTCGGTGCGGGCGCGCTCGTCGAAGGCGCGGAAGACCGACCAGTAGTTCGCGTCGTAGTCCTCGACGATCTGGAAGGTCCAGCGGTCGGCGATGACGTTGCGGCCGACGAGGTCACGCTCGAGGTCGTCGGCGAGCCGGGTGTGGCCGGCCTCGCGGAGCAGTTCGACGGCGTCCTGGAGCAGCAGGTCGGCCTTGCCGGAGTGCTGGTGGAAGCCGTAGAGCTGGCCCCGGGCCTGCTCGATGGTCTCCAGCGCCTCGGAGAGCTTGCCGAGGCCCTCCACGGTGGTGTCGTCGAGGTCGGGCCGGCTGCGGTCGGTGCTCACCGGCCCATCCTGCGGTGGCCGGTGGCGCCCCGCCGGGCGACGTCCACGACCGTGTGTGCACCCAGCGCGCCGCCCGGGGTCCCGGGTGGACGGTGTGTGCACGGAGTGCGGTGCGGAGGACCGCGATGACTCAGGCGGCGACGGCGGCGTCGACGAGCCGCTCGGCCAGGTCCCGGCCGTGGGAGGCCGGGCCGTCGGGGCCCAGCAGGCCGCCGGAGAGGTACATGCCGTCGATGATCAGGTGGACCTGCGCGGCGAGGTCCTCACCCGAGCCGGGGGCGACCTGCTCGGCGAGGCGTTCCAGCCGGCCGTGCAACTCGAACTTGTAGTCGGCGGCGGCGCTGCGCGCGGGGTGCTCCGGGTCGTCGTACTCGCTGCTGACGTTGGTGAACGGGCACCCGCGGAAGCCGGCCCGGGTGACGTCCTGCTCGACGGTGTCGACGACCGACAGCAGCGCCGCCCGCGGGTCGCCCTCCAGGCGCTCGAGCTGGGCGTCGATGCGGGCGAGCACGGTGGCCGCCTTGCGCGCGAGGTAGGCGCCGACCAGGTCGTCCTTGCTCTTGAACAGCCGGTAGACGGTCATCTTGCCCAGACCGGTCTCGCGGACCAGCTCGTCCATCCCGACGCTGCGCGAGCTGCGCGTGGCGAACAGCCGCTCGGCGGTGTCCAGGACGATGGCCTCCCGCTCGGCCCGGCTCCGGCGGACGGGGATCGAGACGTCGTCGGCGGCGAGGGGGATGGCAGCTGCGGTCACGTCCGCGATGCTGCCCCAGGGCGTGACGGAGCAGTTCGCGGCACGCCGGAGCCGACCGACAGGTGGTTGCGGTGAGTGACGAGGTGCGCCCGGGCTGACCGTGACCGAGGGGATCGGTGGGGCGGATGTGACGATCCGTGACCTCCCCGAGGCGCCTGAGGCGGCGCCCGTCCCGGAGGACGGCGGCCCCCCTGCAGGGCCCCACCGCGAGCCTGCGAGCGGTGGGGGGCAGGGGGTCCTTGCTCAGGCCCTGCGGGTCCGGCGCGGGTTGGCCAGCAGGCGGGCCAGGGGGGCGGTCGAGGCCTGCTGGGCCTGCGACTCGTCGGCGGGGCGCTCCTCGGCGGCCTCGGTACCTACTCGGGGCTGACGCTGCGTGTCCTCCATGGGCCCAGGGTCCCCCGTACAGCGGGTGACGAAACAGACCTGCAGAGGTGACTTCTCGTCCGGACGCGGAGAGATGTGTCACTGTCCGCGACCACGGCCCGGGCGCGCCGGGTCAGCCCGGCCCGCACCCGGGTCGTCCGGTCAGGGGGTGTCGGCGCCGTCCCCGGCGACGTCCTCGCCCTCGGCCGGCTCCTCGGAACGCGGCGTGCGGCCGGCGTCCTCCTGGCCGGGCGGGTCGCCGCCCTCGGCGGGTTCGGGCGTACGGGGCGGGCGTTCCGGTTCGGTCATCGGTGTCCTCCTCGGTCGTCGGCTGGCCGAGCCTGTGCCCGGTCGGCCCTGGGGTCAACCGCCCTCGCCCACCGGGACGGCGGCCGGCAGCGCGGGCCGTGCCGCGGCGACCGCGGCGGCGTCGGGCACCGCGCCGCGGGCGCCGGGGCCGGTGGTCGAGAGGGCGGCCGCCGTGACCGCCGTCGCCACCGCCTCGGCCGGCGCCGTCCCGTCGGCGAGGGCGACGGCGAGCGCCCCGCAGAAGGCGTCACCGGCCCCGGTGGTGTCCACGGGCCGCACCGGGAGCGGCGGCTGGAGCAGTGCCGGGCCGCCGTCCGGCACGAGCAGCGCGCCGCGCCCGCCCAGGGTGACCACCACCGTGCCGGCCGTCAGCGTGCGGGCCAGCGCGGCCAGCTCGCCGGGTGACCGCTCACCGGGGGCCGCGCCGGCCAGCTGCAGCAGCTCGTGCTCGTTGGGCACCAGGACGTCGACCCGCGCGAGCAGCTCGCCCGGCAGCGGCTGCGGCGGTGCCGGCGTGAGGACGACGGTGCCGCACGCCACCCCGGCCGCCGCCTGCACCGTCTCCAGCGGCACCTCCAGCTGCAGCAGCACCACCCGCGCGTCCCGCACCGGCGCGACGTCGACGTCCTCGGGCCGGAGCTCGGCGTTGGCGCCGGGGACGACGACGATCAGGTTCTCCCCGCTGCCGTCCTCGACCGGGATCGTCGCGGTGCCGGTGGGCGCCTCCGGCGTCCGGCGCACGGCGGCGACGTCGACCCCCGCAGCGGTCAGGGCCGCGAGCTGCCGGTCGGCGGCGGGGTCGTCGCCGACCCGGCCGACCATCGCCACCCCGCCGCCGAGCCGCCCGGCGGCCGCGGCCTGGTTGGCCCCCTTGCCGCCGGGCGCCAGCACGGTCTCCCGACCGACGACCGTCTCGCCGCGGCCGGGCAACCGCTGCACACGGACCAGGACGTCCTCGTTGAGGCTGCCGACGACGGTGACGCTCACCCGCGCAGCATCTCCCAGGGCCGGCGCTCAGTCGTCGGGTGACCTCCGCTGGCGCAACGGGACCAGGTACCAGGCGACCGTGCCCAGCGTGACGACGAAGCCACAGGCGACGACCGCCGGCCAGCGGCCGAGGACGACGTCGAGCACCAGCAGGACCGCGGCCGCGATGCCCAGCAGGAGCAGCGCGAGGCCGACGAGCAGGGACCCGTCGGCGAACGCGACCAGCTGCTCCTTGCGCCGCCGGCGGAACAGCGTGCGGTGGAAGGAGACCGGGGCGATGAGCACGAGCGTCGCGCTCGCCGTGCTGAGCAGGGTGACCGCGTAGACCGTCGTCCCGAAGACGCCGAGCTCCTCGAAGCGCGCGCTGAAGGGCAGGGTGAGCAGGAAGGCGAAGAGGATCTGCACGCCGGTGATCGCCACGCGCATCTCCTGCAGCAGCTCGGCGAGGTTGCGGTCCAGCACCTCCTCCGCCGTCTGCCCGCGGGCGAGCGCAGTGGAGGCCACGTCGCTCCGTTTCCGCGCCACCCACCTGCGGTACCGCGACGAGCAGGACCCGACACGCGGTCCGACACGCGCAGACCCACGCGGGAGCAGCCATGGCGCACGAGGACCCGGACACCATCCGCCGCGAGTTCGGCGAGGCGGTGAACATGAGCCCCGCGGAGCTGGAGGAGTGGCTGGCGACCGACGAGTCGCAGTCGGTGGGCCAGAAGAAGGACGGCAGCGGGGAGTCCACCGGCCACGCCGAGGGACGCCGGATCGTCGAGCTGCTGCGGAAGGGGAAGGGCGACCTCGACGACGACGACCTGGCCCACATGCGCAAGGTGCACGGCTACGTCGCCCGCCACCTGGCCCAGGAACCGGCCAAGGAGGACGTCGAGACGTCGAAGTGGCGGTACTCCCTGATGAACTGGGGTCACGACCCCCTGAAGAAGGGCTGACGCCTGCGCATGACCGCGCTCCGCCGGAACGACCCCGCCCAGTACGACGACCTGGCCGACCAGTGGTGGGACGCCTCCGGCGGGTTCGCCGCGCTGCACTGGCTGGCCGCCTCGCGGGCCGAGCACATCCCGCCGGCGCCGGGCCCGGGCGCGGTGCTGGTCGACCTCGCCTGCGGTGGGGGGCTGATGGCACCGCACGCCGCCCGCCTCGGCTACCGCCACGTCGGCGTCGACGTCGGCGTGCAGGGTCTGCGGGTGGCCCGCGAGCACGGTGTCCTGCCCGTGCGCGGGTCGGTGCTCGCCGTCCCGCTGGCCGACGGGTGTGCCGACGTCGTCGTGGCCGGCGAGATCCTCGAGCACGTCGAGGACGACGTCGGGGTGCTCGCCGAGTGCGCCCGGCTGCTGCGCCCCGGCGGCACGCTCGTCCTCGACAGCCTGGCGGCCACCCGGATCGGCCGCTTCCTCACGGTCACCGTCGCCGAGCGGCTGCCCGGCGGGCCGCCTCCCGGCATCCACGACCCCGCGCTCTTCGTCGACCGCGCCCGCCTGCTCGCCGCCGCCGACGCCCTCGGCCTGGAGCTGCGGCTGGTCGGGCTGCGGCCCTCGTTCCGCGACGCGCTGGCCTGGCGGCTGGGCCGGCGGGCCACGGTGCGCATGAAGCCGGTCCGCTCCACCGCCGCCGTCTTCGCCGGTTACGGGCGGCTACGGGAAGGCCGACGACGGGGCGGCGGTGCGCAACGGGCGCCCGTACGGTCGGGAACATGACCTCCAGCGCCCCCGAGCTGCGCCGATGAGCGCCGTCCTGACCGGCGCCGGCCGAGCCCTGCCCACGACACTCGACCAGGACGCGGCCTGGGACGGGTTCTTCGCCGGGCACTACGCCGGCATCCGGGCGGCCAAGCGGGTCTTCGCCGGCTCCGGGGTGCGCCGCCGGCACGCGGTGGCCAACCCGCTCGACGAGGACATCAGCGGGTGGAGCACCGGCGCGCGGATGCAGCGTTACGTCCAGGAGGCGCTGCCGCTGGGCAAGCAGGCGGTGGCCGCCGCCCTCGACAGCGCCGGCCTGGCGCCGGGGGACGTCGGCCTGTTCGCCGTCGCCACCTGCACCGGGTACGCCACCCCCGGCCTGGACATCCGGCTGGCCAGCGACCTGGGCATGCCGCCGGGGCTGCAGCGGCTGCTGGTCGGCCACATGGGCTGCTACGCCGCCATCCCCGGCCTGGCCGCGGTCGGCGACTACGTGGAGGCCCGGTCCCGCCCGGCCGTGCTGCTGTGCTGCGAGCTGACCAGCCTGCACCTGCAGCCGGCGGTGCGGGAGCTGGACCAGGTCGTGGCGCACGCGCTGTTCTCCGACGCGGCGGCGGCCGTCGTCCTGGAGCCCGGGCGGGCGGGGCGGGGGCAGGGCCGGCGGCTGGCCGGTGTGGTCGCGCGCACCGACCACTCCACCGCCGACCACATGACCTGGGACGTCACCGACCTGGGCTTCCGCATGGGCCTGTCGCCGCGGGTGCCCGACGTGCTGGCCCGGCACGTCGGTGACGTCGTCGACGAGCTGCTGACCGGCGCCGGGCTGCGGGTCGAGGACGTCGCCGGGTGGGCGGTGCACCCCGGCGGCCCGCGGATCCTCGACGTCGTCCGCGACCAGCTCGGGCTGGCCGAGGAGCAGCTGGCCGCCTCGCGCCACGTGCTCGCCGAGCACGGCAACTGCTCGTCGGCGACGGTGCTGCTCGTGCTCGAGGAGCTCGTCGACGCCGACGGTCCGGTCGTGGCGATGGCCTTCGGCCCCGGGCTCACGCTCTACGCGGCCCTGCTCCTGCCGGCTTGAACCGGCAGGGTGGTGGCGACGTCTCGGAGTCGCTACC
Source organism: Geodermatophilus sp. (assembly GCA_035645175.1). Taxonomy (GTDB): domain Bacteria; phylum Actinomycetota; class Actinomycetes; order Mycobacteriales; family Geodermatophilaceae; genus Geodermatophilus. The sequence continues at coordinate 6,211 of DASQNB010000626.1, read as the reverse complement.
CTGCGTGAGCTAGGTCACTCTCCGGAGGGGGCACCCGTGGGGTCCAGCGACGCTCCCGTGCGCGTCTTCCTCGTCGACGACCACGAGGTCGTGCGGCGCGGTGTGGCCGAGGTCCTCGAGGAGGACCCGGTGATCAACATCGTGGGGGAGGCCGGGTCCGTCGCCGAGGCGCTGGCCCGGGTCCCGGCGGTCCGCCCGGACGTCACCGTCGTCGACATGCGCCTGCCCGACGGGGACGGTGCGGAGGTCTGCCGGAAGCTGCGCGAGCGGGTGCCCGGTCTGCGCTGCCTGGTGCTGACCAGCTTCCCCGACGACGAGGCGGTGGCCGCCGCGGTCGCCGCCGGCGCCTCGGGCTACCTGCTCAAGCAGGTCCGCGGCTCGGCGCTGGTCTCCGCCGTCCGCACCGTCGCCGACGGCGGGACGCTGTTCGAGCGCGACGCCGGGACCCAGGCCAACGCGGCCCGCCGCCGGCCGGCCGAGCGGGACCGCCGGCTGGCGGTGCTCACCGAGCAGGAGCGGACGGTGCTGCGGCTGATCGGCGAGGGCCTGACCAACCGCCAGATCGGCACCCGGATGGGACTGGCGGAGAAGACGGTGAAGAACTACACCAGCCACCTGCTGGCCAAGCTGGGGCTCGAGCGGCGCACCCAGGCCGCGATCCTGGCCACCGAGCTGCGCGACCGCCCCGAATAAGGACCCCCGTCCTCCCCACCCTTCGCAGGCTCAGGGTGGGCCCCTGGACGGGGGCCGTTCCAGCACGTCACCCGGAGGCCGGCTCACTCCCGGGGCGGCATCGGCACGCTCCAGCGGATCTGGGTGCCCTTCGGCCCGGTGGAGGTGGTCAGCCGGCCGCCGTACCGCTCGGCGCGATCGGCCAGGTTGGTCAGCCCGCTGCGGACGGTGACCGCGGGCAGCCCGACCCCGTTGTCGGTGACGATGACGCGCACCTCGCTGTCGACGGTGACCGTGACCGTCACCCGGGTCGCCTGGGCGTGCCGTACCACGTTGGTCACCAGCTCACGGACGACGGCGACCACGTCGGGCAGCAGCCGCGGCGGCAGGTCGTCGTCCCCGCGCAGCCGGACGTCCGGGCGCAGCCCCTGCCCACCGGTGATCGAGCGGACGACGTCGACGATGCGGGTGCGGACGGCGTCGGGCGAGGCGTCGTCGGCCTCGTGCAGTTCGAAGATCGCCGAGCGGATGCGGGCGATGGTCCCGTCGAGCTCGTCGACCCGCTCGGCCAGCGCCGCCGCGGTCTCCGGGTACTCCTCCTCCAGCGAGCGGCTGACCCGGTCCAGGGCCAGGCCGGTGGCGAAGATCCGCTGGACCACGTGGTCGTGCAGGTCCCGGGCGATGCGGTCCCGGTCGGCCTGCACCTGCAGCCGCCGTTCCCGCTGCTGGCTGCGGCCCAGCTCGAGCGCGACCGAGGCCTGCGCGGCGAACGCGGCGGCCAGCTCGAGGGTGTCCGGCGCGAAGGGCTCCCGGTCGCGCAGCCGCAGCACCACCACCGTGCCCAGCGCCGGGCTCCCGCCCAGCGGGATGAACAACGCGGGACCGAAGTGCCGCACGACCTCGCCGACCACCGGCGCCCGTCGGCTCCCGGGGACCGGGGCGCGCACGTCGTCGACCACCCAGGGGACGCCGGGCCGGTGCGCGGCGCCGAGCTGGGTGTCGAGCACGGGGATGCGGACGCCCTCGATGCTGTCGACCTCCTCCTTGTCCGGCCCGACGGCGACCACGATGGTCAGGGCGTCGTCGTCCTCGCGGGGGACCAGGACGGCGGCGGCGTCGGCCGAGGCCAGGCCGGCGACCCGCTCGCCGATCGAGCGCAGCACGGTGTCGGGGTCGGCGCCGGACAGCAGCGCGGTGGCGATGTCGGTGCCGGCCTGGGCCCACGCGCGGCGGTGCTCGGCGCGCTCGACCAGCTCGGCGTTGCCGATGGCCAGTCCCGCGGCGGCCGCCAGCGCGGTCGCCGCGGCCTCGTCGGCCTCGGTGAACGCAGCGCCCCCGCGCTTGACCGTGAGGAACAGGTGGCCGAACACGGCGCCGTCCACCCGGACGGGCACGCCGAGGAAGGAGTGCATCATCGGGTGGCCGGGCGGGAAGCCGACTGCCCGCGGGTGCGCGGTCAGGTCCGCCAGCCGCAGCGGTTCCGGCCGCTCCAGCAGCACGCCGAGGACGCCGCCCCCGACGGGCAACTGGCCGATCCGCTTCCGGACGGCGGCGTCCATGCCGACGACGACGAAGCGTTCGAAGGCGGCGCCGGTGTCGTCGAGGACGCCGAACGCGCCGTACGTGGCACCGGTCGCCTCGACCGCCGCCTGCAGGACCTCGTGCACGGTGACGTCGACCTGCTCGCTGAGCGCTGCCGTCCGGCTGCCGGGGACGAGCACCTCCGCCGTGGGCAGCCCTCCGGCACCGGGCGGGGGCACGGCCCGGCGTCCGTCGAGGTGCTCCCGGAGGGGCGGCGGCGTGGTGATGCGGGCCTCCCGTCAGGCGCCGCGGGCCAGGCGGCGGGTCGGCGTCCGGGGGACGGCGGGGCGCAGCAGGGTCTTGCCGTGGCCGCTGACCACGACGAGGTCGGCGCCGCGGGTGGCGCTGCTCAGCGCCTCGAAGACCGGGCGGTCGAGCACGGCGGTGCGGACCCGGCCGGCGACGCCGGTCTCGGCGATGGCCCGCAGCACCTGGGCCTCCAGCCGCTCCGTGGCGAGCGTGTGCGCGCGCCGTCCCGGGCGGGTGAGGCCGGCCAGCCCGTCGTCTGCGTCCTCGTCGTCGAGCACGCAGACGGCGACGACCGTGGCCTCCCGGCGGGCGGCCTCCTGCAGCGCCCACACGAGGGCGCCGTGCGAGGCAGGTGACCCGTCGACGTCGACGAGCAGCCAGGGGTTCTGGCGCCGCGGCAGCAGCGGCGCGAGCCGCATCGGCTCCACCCGGCGGCGGCCGCGTGCGTCGTCCCCCGTGGGGTCACCGGCCGCGGGGGTGCTCGGCCGGCCCTCCTCCGGCTCGTCGTCGAACCGGTGCGCCTCGTCCATGGGGCGATGGTGGCAACCGGCCTTGCGCGGCGGCAGGGACCAATGGCCCGCGTTCGCGCAGGTCATCACGTAACTGATCCGTCCCGGATCGTTACTGCGTGTGTCACAGCGGACCGTGACCATTCAGCCACGCATTTGGCCGGAACGGTCCCTGTGACGACCGTCGCGTCCCGCTCGTCGTCCCGCACCACCTCGGCGTGCAGCCCGCCGGCCTCGACCGCGGCGGCCGTGCGCGGCGCCTGGCGGGCGCTGGTCTCGATCAGCAGGGTGCCGCCCGGCGCCAGCCAGTGCCGCGCTCCGGCGGCGACCCGCCGCTGCAGGTCGGTGCCGTCCGGGCCGCCGTCCAGGGCGGTGCGCGGCTCGTGGTCGCGGGCCTCGGGGGGCATGAGCGCCACGGCCGCGCTGGGCACGTAGGGGGCGTTGACCGTGAGCGCGTCGACCCGGCCGCGCAGCCCGGCCGGCAGGGCGGCGTACAGGTCGCCCCGGTGCACCCGGCCACCGACCGGCGCGAGGTTGCGCCGGGCGCAGCCGACGGCGACCGGGTCGACGTCGGCCGCGTGCAGCTCCACCGGGCCGACCGTGACCGCCACGGCCAGCCCCACCGCGCCGGAGCCGCAGCACAGGTCGACGACGACCGGTGTCCGGTCGGTGTCCCGCAGCCGGGCGACCGCCTGCTCGACGAGCAGGGCGGTCCGCTGCCGGGGCACGAAGACACCCGGCTCAACCGCGACGCGCAGCCCGTAGAAGCCCGCCCAGCCGAGCACCAGCTCCAGCGGCTCGCCGGCGACCCGCCGGTCGACCAGCGCCGCGAGGGACGCGGGACCGGTCGCCTCGGCGAGCAGTGCCGCGGCCTCGTCCTCGGCGAACACGCAGCCGGCCGCGCGCAGCCGCGCGACGACTGGTGCGGCGTCCTCCGGCGAGGGGGGCACGGGCAGCTCGACCTCCTCCCGTCGCGGTCGCCCCGGACGGTACGGGCGGGCGGCGGTGTTCAGCTGCTGAGACGCCACGGGGCCCCGGCGGGAAGCCGGGGCCCCGTGGGCGATCGGTGCGGTCAGGCGTCGAAGCCGGCGCGGTCGATCTTGCGGTGGTAGCGCTCGCCGAGCTTGCCACCGACGATGGCGCCGAGCAGCGTCACGAGCAGGGCGGCGATCCCGGCGATGATGCCGGCGGTGGTGAGCGTGTCGCCGCTGACCGGGATGCTCGGCAGGTTCAGCTGGGACAGCACGTTGTACTGCGCGCCCAGCACGGCCCCGAGGACGGCCAGGGCGATGATCACCAGCAGGCCGATGACCCACACGGCGATGCCCTGCCGGAGGCCGTCGAAGCGGGCCATCCGGCCGGCCACGTACCCGCCGGCGAGGTAGGCGAGGAACAGCACCACCAGCAGCGCGATGCCGCCGGTGAGGCCGATGGTGTCGGCCTGGGTGGTCGCCTGCTGGGCGGCCTGGTCGGCGTTGGCGACCTGTGAGAGGCCGAACGCGACGCCGGCTGCGGAGAGGATCGCCAGCAGCAGGACGGCCAGGCCGTTGGCCGACAGCCAGCCGAAGAACGCAGCTCCCCACTTGATGCCGCCGTAGCGGGCGTGCTGGACGTCGACGGCGTCCCGGGCGGCGCCGCGGGTGGCGTGCGCGCCGTCCGCGGTCATCGTGGGGTCGGGGCGGGTGCGGTCGTGCTCGGTCAAGGCGTCTCCTGGAAGCGGGTGGGGCGCGGCTCGCGGTGCTGCCACGCTCGGTGATCGGTCCCGGGCCGTGTCCGGACTCGGACGGCCTGGCCGGCTCCTGGCACAGCGTGCTCAGGACCGGGTCGGCCCGGCGCGACCTCGTACTCGGGTCGCCGTCCCAGGGCTGCCCGTGTGCTTACGAGGTAAACGGGTGGGCGACCGAATGTGGCGCAACCGTCATGTGCGGAGGTCGTCGTGACGCCGGGTGGGGGAGCACCCGCGGTCGTCACGGTGAGCAGCAGGCGTCCGCGCCCTCGGGGGTGAGCGCGGCCAGGGTGGCGAGCAGCTTCACCGGGCCGGCGAGGGCCGCGCAGCACATCGCGTAGACGTTGCTGCGGCCCCTGGGGGTCCGGCCCGGTCGGCCTGGCCGCGGCCGCCCACCTGGTGGAGCGGGGGCTCGAGCCCCTGGTGCTGGAGGCCGGTGGCCAGGTCGGCGCGGCCGTCCGCGAGTGGGGTCACGTGCGCCTGTTCTCCCCGTGGGAGTACGACGTCGCCGCCGCCGCGCTGCGCCTGCGGACCGCTCCGAGGGCGACGGCGGCGGCGACGAGCGCAGCCGGCGGGCCGGTGAGCGCGCCGCGCGCTCTCGAGCGGCAGGCCGCGGTCGACTCGCTGACCGGGCTGGTCACCCGCCGAGTCCTGGACGACGCCCTGGCCAGCGCGCTGTCCGCGTCGGCCAGCGACCCGGGGACGGCGCTGGTCCTCGTCGATGTCGACCGGCTCGAGTCCATCAACGACGGCCACGGGCACCCGGTGGGGGACGACGCCCTCGTGCACCTGGCGCGGGTCCTCACCGGAACGGTGCGGGCCGGTGACGCCGTCGTCAGCCGGTTGGGCGGCGACGAGCTCGCCCTGTTGATCCCCGGCTGCTCGGCCGAGGTCGCCGCCCGGCGCGCCCAGGACCTGGTCGCCGCCGTCCGCGAGGCGCCACTGCCGCTGCCCGACGGCACGCTGCTGCCCCTGACCGTGAGCGTCGGGGTCGCCCACGCTCCCGACCACGCGGTGGGCCTCCGAGGCCTCTACGCAGCAGCCGACGCAGCCCCGTACGAGGCCAAGCGCGGTGGCCGGGACGGCTACGCCCTCGCCGCGACCCCTGCGGCGGCCTGAGCGAGCCACGGGCGTCGTCGACGACGCCCGAGGAAGGCCGCCCTCGGGTCCACGCCGCTGGGGTGCCGCCGCCGGGGCTCGGCGGACACCGACGTCACTGGTGCGGAGTGGACCGGTGGGACGTCGCCGCCGGCCGCCGCTTGACCTTGGACCCGGGTCCCAGGCCTAGCGTTCGGTCCATGGCAACGACCGCCGAGCGGGGCCTCCGAGTCGCGGAACTCGCTGAGGCCGTGTCCGTCCGGCCCGACACGATCCGCTACTACGAGCGCGCGGGTCTGCTGCCGGCACCCGATCGCACCCCGGCCGGCTACCGCAGCTACGACACGACTGCCGTCGACCGGCTGAAGTTCATCCG
>DASQNB010000625.1:0-3554 GCA_035645175.1 Geodermatophilus sp. | reverse complement strand
TCGCGACGACGCCGTGGACGACGACCTCGTTGCCGTCCTCGTCGAGCCCGGCCGCGTCGGTGCCCAGGATCATCGGCATCCGCTCCTGCGGCAGCCCGACCCCGCGCAGGCTGAACAGGTCGTGGTGGTTCAGCGAGACGGCCTTGACCTGCACCGTCGTCCAGCCGTCGGGCGCCTCCGGCTCGGGGCGCTCACCGACCTCGAGCACGGACAGCGGGTCCTTCGGGGCGGGCGTCGAGACGAAGGCAGCGAGCATGGTCGGACGCTAACGGAGGACACCATCAGGGGCGACGTCAGGCCGCGACCGCGGGGGTGGGCAGACCCGTCGCCGTCCGGGACCATCCGAGGTCCAGGCCCCGCCGACGAGAGACGGCGATGACCGTGCCGATGCCACCGCAACCCCCGCTCGTCGACGCCCGCAACGCCGAGATGGCCGGCGCCTGGAACGGCGCGGAGGGGGAGGACTGGGCGGCGCGGGCCGACCGCTTCGACGCGGCCTCGGCGGCGTTCGACCCGGCGCTGCTGGAGGCCGCCGGGCTGGGCGCGGCCGACCGGGTGCTCGACGTCGGCTGCGGTGCCGGGGTCTCCACCCGCGCCGCCGCCCGCGTGGCCACCGCCGGACACGCGACCGGCATCGACGTCTCGGCTCCACTGCTGGCCGAGGCCCGCCGGCGCAGCCGGGCCGCCGGGCTGGCCAACACCACCTTCGTCCAGGGCGACGCCCAGGTGCACCCGTTCGAGCCCGGGGCCCACGACGTCGTCATCAGCCGGTTCGGCGCGATGTTCTTCGGCGACCCGGTCGCGGCCTTCGCCAACACCGCCCGGGCGCTGCGACCCGGCGGGCGCCTGGCACTGGTGTCGTGGCAGGAGCTGGCCCGGAACGAGTGGCTGCTCCTGGTCCGCCGGGCACTGGCGGCCGGCCGTTCCCTGCCCGAGCCCCCGGGCGACGCGCCCGGGCCGTTCGGCCTGTCCGACCCGGACCGCGTCCGCCGCATCCTGACCGCGGCCGGGTTCGAGGCAGTCGAGCTCGTCGCGGTGCGGGAGAGCGTCTGGCTGGGGACCGACGGCGCGGACGCGTTCGACTTCGTCAGCCGCCTGGGCGTGGCACGGGGGCTCCTCGGCGGGCTGGACGACGGGGCCCGGCAGGCGGCACTCGCCGAGCTGCGCGACGAGCTGGCCGCGCGCGCGACCCCCGAGGGGGTGTTGCTGGGCGCGTCGGCCTGGCTGACCACCGCCCGCCGCCGCGTCACCTGACGACGACGCGAGTCCGCTGCCGCGCCTCGGTCCGCTCCTCGCTCGCTGGCGCTCGCTGCGATGCTCCCGAGGCTGTCAGCGGACGATGACGACGTACTCCCCGCGCGGGACGAACTCGCCGATCACCGGGGCCCCGGGGACCTCGCCACCCAGCAGCAGCCCGCCGGAGGTCTGCGCGTCGGCCAGCAGCAGCGCCTCGTCCTCGGGGACGGCGGACAGGTCGGTGTGCGGGCGCACCCAGTCCAGGTTGCGACGGGTGCCGCCGGAGACGAAGCCCTCGGCCAGCGCCTCCCGCGCCCCGGTCAGGTAGGGGACGGCGGCGGCGTCGACCACCGCGGTCACCCCGCTGGCCCGCGCCATCTTGTAGAGGTGGCCGAGCAGGCCGAACCCGGTGACGTCGGTGCCGGCGCGGATCCCGGCGGCGACCGCGGCGCGGCCGGCGTCCCGGTTGAGCGTCGTCATCGCGGCGACCGCCTCCTCCGACACCTCGCCGGTGGCCTTCATCCGGTTGTTCAGCACGCCGACGCCCAGCGGCTTGGTCAGCGACAGCGGCGTCCCGGCGACGGCGGCGGAGTTGGTGATGACCCGGTCGAGGTCGACGACGCCGGTCACCGCCATGCCGTACTTGGGCTCGGGGTCGTCGATGGAGTGCCCGCCGCCGACGTGGCAGCCGGCCTCCTGCGCGGCCTCCAGCCCGCCCCGCAGCACCTCGGCGGCGAGCTCGCCGGGCAGCACGTCGCGCGGCCAGCCGAGCAGGTTGACCGCGACCACCGGGGTGCCGCCCATGGCGTAGACGTCGGAGAGGGCGTTGGTCGCCGCGATCCGGCCGAAGGTGTACGCGTCGTCGACGACGGGGGTGAAGAAGTCGGTGGTGAGCACGATGCCGATCCCCGGGCCTCCGGCCGCCGGGACGACGCGGACGACGGCCGAGTCGTCGCCGTCGTCCAGGCCGATGACCAGCTCGGCGGCCGGGTCGGTGGGGCCGGCCGCGGTCAGCCCCGCCACCACGGCCTCCAGCTCGCCGGGCGGGATCTTGCAGGCGCAGCCGCCGCCGTGGGCGTACTGGGTGAGCCGGATGCGTGCGGGCGCGGTCGTCACGCCGCCACCGTAGGCTCCTTGGCGGAGGCGTCAGGGTGTCTGGTGGCCCCCGCGGCCTCTAAAGCCGACGTGGCCGAGCATCTCGGTCAGGCGGGTTCGATTCCCGTCCGCCTCCGCCATCTCCTCCCGCGCCGCGGGCCGTCGTCACCGGGACGGCGGCCTGCCGCGGCGACCTGCCCGGTCGGACAGTCGCGCGCAACCGGGTGGCGGCCTACCGTCTTGGCAAGGGGTGTGAGCTGCCGCACACCCCGGACCGGCGGCGTTCCTCCCGTCCGCGGCGCCGCCCCGAGCCGAGGGAGCCCCGCATGACCGCACCACCGGAACCGGTCGGCACCGTCCACGTCGTCGACCCGTCGCCCCTGAACTGGCTGTTCATCACCTGGAACACGATGGAGGAGCCGATCCGCATCGACGAGGCCGGGCGGGTCGTCTACTCGCTGGCCGAGTCCTCGGAGTGGCTCGACGAGCGCACCCTGGAGCTGGAGCTGCGGCGCGGCGTCCGGTTCCAGGACGGCGAGCACTTCACCGCGCACAACATCAAGCAGAACTTCGACGAGATGCAGCGGTGGGCCGCACCCCACCCGCCGGGCACCTGGCTGAACTTCCCGGCGCCCGAGTCCACCGCCGAGGTCGTCGACGACCACACCCTGCGCTTCCACTTCCCCGGCCCGGACGGGCTGGCCATCGGCAAGTTCCGCGGCTTCCACATCGCCAGCTCCGCCTTCTGGAACGGCAAGGACGCCCCCGGGTTCGGCTACAAGAAGTTCGGCTCCGGTGAGGGCCACTGGTAGGTGATCGACGAGCCGGGCCCGTGGGGCACCGGCCCGTTCACCCTGGTCCAGGGTGCTTCGTCGATCACCACCCGTCCCGCGATCATGAACGCGGCGCCCTTCCGGGCGTCCTCGATCATCGAGAGCGAGCAGCGCGACCCGCAGGTCGTGCTGGAGGCCAACCTCGCCCACTGGAACCGCGCCGCCCGCGGCCCCCGCATCGAGCGCGCCGTGTTCCGCAACGACCTGACCCCCGACGAGGCGCTGCGCCTGGTGTGCGACACCGAGGGCGAGGTCGACATCGTCACCGAGGTGTCCCCGGCCGACGCCCAGCGGGTGCTGGACTCCGCGCACGCCCGGCTGGTGGTGTCCGACGCCAACCGGGTGCTGGTCGGCATCCTCAACCGCGGCAGCGACGCGCCCCTGCACGAC
>DASQNB010000624.1:0-1579 GCA_035645175.1 Geodermatophilus sp. | reverse complement strand
GCGCCCTGGCGCTCGATCTCGTCCTCGGTGGCGCCCGCGGTGCGCGCCTCGTACCCGGTGTCGACGCCCTGGGCGATGTCCGGCGACTGGGCGCCGATGGAGACGCTGACCCCGCAGGAGGCACCGTCGAAGCCCTTGCGGGAGGAGTCGTAGCCGATGCCGAGGACGGTCTTCCGGACGATGTCGGCGATGTCGACGTAGCCGGCGGTGGTGACCTCACCGGCGATGTGGACCTGGCCGGTGGTGATCAGCGTCTCGACCGCCACCCGGCTGCGCGGGTCCTGGGCGAGCATCGCGTCGAGGATCGAGTCGCTGATCTGGTCGGCGATCTTGTCCGGGTGGCCCTCGGTCACCGACTCGGACGTGAAGAGACGGCGTGACACGGGGTACTCCCTGGGGTCGGTGACGGTGGGGTGGACACCCGGGCGTGGGCGTCGCGTCGGGTGGAACGTTACCGGCGCGTGCCGCCACCGGCTCCGGGCTCGGGCAGGCGGGCGGCGACGACGTCCCAGATGCCGGCGGCCACGGCGTCCTTGCTGCCCTCGGGCAGCTCGGTGACGGTGCCGTCGGCGGCCAGGACGACGGCGGCGTTGTCGGCCCGGCCGAACACCCGGCCGCCGGAGACGTCGTTGACCACGAGCAGGTCGCAGCCCTTGCGGGCGAGCTTGGCGCGGGCGTGGGTGAGGACGTCGGCGTCGTCGTCGCCCGTCTCCGCGGCGAAGCCGACCACCCGCTGTCCGGCCGGCCGCTTGGTGACCAGCTCGGCCAGGACGTCGGGGTTGCGCACCAGCGGGACGGCGTCGGGCTCGGCGGCGCTGCCCTTCTTCAGCTTGGTGGCGGCGACGTCGGCCGGCCGGAAGTCGGCGACCGCGGCGGCCATGACGACGACGTCGGCGTCCTCCGACTCGGCCAGCACCGCCGTCCGCAGTTCCTCGGCCGTGCCCACCGGGACGACGCGGACGCCGAAGGGCGCCGGCAGGTCCACGTTGGCCGCGACGAGCACGACGTCGGCACCGCGGGCGGCCGCGACCCGGGCCAGCGCCCAGCCCTGCTTGCCCGAGGAGCGGTTGCCGAGGTAGCGGACCGGGTCCAGCGGCTCGCGGGTGCCCCCGGCGCTGACGACGACGCGGCGGCCGGTCAGGTCGGCGGCCAGCGCCGCCGGGCCGGCGGCGAGCACGACCGAGGCCAGCGCGGCGATGTCGGCGGGCTCGGGGAGCCGGCCGGGGCCGGAGTCCGGGCCGGTGAGCCGGCCGACGGCGGGCGGCAGCACGATCGCGCCGCGGCGGCGCAGGGTGGCCACGTTGTCCTGGGTCGCCGGGTGCAGCCACATCTCGGTGTGCATGGCCGGGGCGAACACCACCGGGCAGTGCGCGGTGAGCAGGCTGGCGGTGAGCAGGTCGTCGGCGCGGCCGGCGGCCGCGCGGGCGAGCAGGTCGGCGGTGGCCGGCGCGACGACGACGAGGTCGGCGGTCTGCCCGATGCGGACGTGCGCCACCTCGTCGACGTCGGACCACACGTCGGTGGTGACCGGGTGGCCCGACAGGGCCTCGAAGGTCGCCGCGCCGACGAAGCGCAGCGC